>JANOLM010000049.1:0-13363 GCA_031419815.1 Bacteroidia bacterium | reverse complement strand
TGGAGTGAGCAAGATGCCAATGATTTTATTGACAGGGTTGAAGAAGTCCTCCGCCTAATTTCCAAACATCCTAAGATATTTAGGTATCTACCCGAGCAAGATGCTTACCGTTGTGTTGTTGTAAAGCCAGTAAGCCTATTTTATCGTCTTCGCGATAATCAAGTTGAGTTGTTGACCTTTTGGGACAATCGGATGGATCCAAAAAAAATAAATATTTCGTAATGAGTAAAAAGAAATTTATAAAAGAAAAAGAAAAACGAAACAAGAAGGAAACAGGAGGAATGTATAATTCACTCATGAGCTTGTTGGAAGAAATGGCTGGTAAAGCTTACAGTGTGCCACAACTAGTAAAAAAACTCGGCCTTAAGAAAAAAACACTTATAGAAGATTTATACAAGCTACTTGACTCACTGGAAGAAGAAGGTGCTGTGGAGAAACTGAGCAGCGGACAATATAAAAGCTCACGTAAATCAAAATCTGTTACAGGAATTGTCGATCATGTTAATCCAAGATTTGCTTATGTGGCCACTGGCGAAGAAGGAAAAAAAGATATCTACATCCGCACACAAGATTTAGGCTCTGCTCTGCATGGCGATACTGTTGCTGTTGCTCTTTCGGGACGAAAGACCGGGGAAAGCCCGGAAGGAAAAGTTACGGAAATTGTTAAACGAAGCCGCTCCCGATTTGTAGGAAAGATTGAGTTATCCAGAAATTTTGGATTTGTTGTTCCTGATTTTAAAAAAGTGTACCAGGATTTTTTTATTCATACAGAGAACCTTAATGGTGCCAAAACAGACGACAAAGTTTTGTTTGAAGTAACCAAATGGGCGGATGGAGATAAAAGTCCCGAAGCAAAGGTTGTTGAAATTCTTGGCAAGAGTGGAGAGAACGAAGCCGAGATACACTCTATTATGGCGGAGTTTGATTTGCCATTTCGTTTTCCTGAAAATGTATTGAAGGAATCTGAGAAAATTCCAGAAGACATTACCAAAGAAGAAATCAAAAAACGTTGGGACTTCCGCGATGTGTTAACTTTTACAATTGACCCCGAAGATGCCAAAGACTTTGATGATGCGTTGTCTTTCAAAAAACTTGACCATGGTCTTTATGAGATTGGTGTTCACATTGCCGATGTAACACACTATGTAAAACCAGGAAATATTTTAGACGATGATGCTTTTGACCGCGCCACTTCTGTTTATCTGGTAGATCGGACTGTACCGATGTTGCCAGAGCGTTTGTCTAATGGTTTATGTTCACTAAGACCCAATGAAGACAAGCTTACCTTCGCGGCAGTATTTGAAATGGACAGCAAAGGCAAAGTAAGTAAGGAGTGGTATGGAAGAACCGTCATTCACTCTGATCATCGCTTTAGCTATGAACAAGCACAAGAGGTAATAGAAAGCGGCACTGGAAAATTTGCCGAAGAACTGAAAATTCTGAATCAACTTCATCATATTCTCAGAAAGGAGCGTTTTAAAAAAGGTGCCGTGAACTTTGAAACAACAGAAGTCAAATTTAAGTTGGACGCAAAAGGGAAACCACTCGCTGTTATTCCTAAAGTGCGGAAAGATGCTCACAAGTTGATTGAAGAATTTATGTTGCTGGCTAACAAAGGCGTTGCCACGTTCATTTTTAAGCATAAAAAAGGTGAAGAAAAAGATACATTCGTTTATCGCACACATGATTTACCAAATCCCGAAAAACTCCAGACCTTTTCAGAGTTCGCAAAACAGTTTGGACATAAACTGCAAATAGAAGATGCCGCTGTTTCACGTTCATTGAACAAACTGATGGATGAAATAGAGGGGAAGCCAGAACAAAACGTTCTTCAATCTCTTGCTGTGCGAGCTATGGCAAAAGCTAAGTACACCACCGAAGCGAAGGGACATTTTGGACTTGCCTTTGATCATTACACACACTTCACCTCTCCCATTCGCAGGTATCCCGATATGATGGTGCATCGCCTGCTTCAACATTATCTCGATAATGGTAAATCCGTGAGCAAAAAAGAGTTTGAAGATAAGTGCGTGCATTCTTCTGAACGTGAAAAGCGTGCTGCCGATGCCGAGCGTGCATCTATTAAGTACAAGCAAGTAGAGTTCATGAGCATGGCCGAAGACAAAGTGTACAATGGTATCATTACAGGTGTTACAGACTTTGGCGTGTTCGTTGAAATTGTAGAAACAAAATGCGAAGGCATGGCACGCCTGGCTGATATGAAAGATGATTTTTATGAATTTGACGAAAAAAACTATCGCATCATTGGCCGAAGAAGAAAGAAAATCTATCGTCTGGGCGATGAAATAAAAGTGCGCGTTAAAAAGACAGATGTAGATAGAAGAATGATTGATTTGGTGTTTGAATAACTGTCGGAATCAGGATTTTCAGAATTAAAGAATATTCAGAATTATAAGATAATGGATAAGGATCCGATAACATATAAAATCATTGGATGTGCCATGAAGATTCACAACACCCTCGGTAATGGTTTTCAAGAAGTAATTTATCAAAGATGCCTTCAGATCGAAATGGAAAGAGCAGGATTAAATTTTGGACGAGAGGTGGAACAAGAAATTTTTTATGAAGATATTAAAGTAGGAACCAGAAGAGCTGATTTTATTGTAGAAAATCAGGTCATTGTTGAATTGAAAGCCATGATAAATCTAGAGGATGTACATCTCGCTCAAGCAAAAAATTATGTTGTCGCGTACAACTTCCCTAAAGGACTGCTCATAAATTTTGGATCGCTAAGCTTACAGTACAAGCTAATTTTTAATCCACGATTGAATTCTGTTCATTCTTAAATTTTGCAAATTCTGATTCCGACAATGATTACAGAATATCTTAAGCTCATCGAAGCTGAAATAAAAAAACAAAAATTCGGTTCAGAGCCCAAATCTCTCTATGAACCTATCCGCTACATCATGAGTTTAGGCGGAAAGCGTTTGCGTCCTTTATTGACGATGCTTTCTTACTCTCTTTATAAAAATGATGCGGAGAAAATTGTCTCCTATGCTACCGCTGTAGAGGCCTTCCATAATTTTTCGCTTTTGCATGACGATATTATGGATAACGCTCCGCTTCGCAGAGGTAAAGCCACTGTGCATGAAAAATGGAGCGTAAATACAGCAATTCTTTCTGGTGATGTGATGTTGGTAAAAGTATATGACCGGTTTCTAACACTGGATGAAAATAAACTGAAAGCAGTTTTAAAAATCTTCAATACATGTGCGGCAGAAGTATGTGAAGGACAACAGTGGGACATGGAGTTTGAAACAAAATCAAAAGTATCCGAAACTCAGTACATTGATATGATCAGGTTAAAAACTGCCGTTCTTCTTGGTTTTAGTTTAGAGTTAGGTGCGGTATTGGCAGATGCACCCGAAGAAGAACGGAATGCCCTTAAAGAATTTGGTGTGAACATCGGCATTGGCTTTCAGCTAAAAGATGATTTGCTTGACGTGTATGCAGACAAAAATAAATTTGGTAAGCAGGTGGGTGGGGACATCATCGCAAATAAAAAGACCTTCCTGCTTATTAACGCCCTTCAAAAAGCAAAAGGAAAGAACAAGAAGGAGCTGATCAAATGGCTATCGTCAAAGAAATTCAATAAAAAACAGAAGGTCAAAGCGATAACCAGTATTTATGATTCAATGAGTATTCCGCAATTAGCTGAAAAAAAGATAGAAGAATATTTCATGAAAGGGTTTACAGCTCTGGATAAAGTTAAGTCAAGGGGGGAAAAAGAACAATTAATCGCCTTTACCCGCGACTTAATTAAACGTCAATCTTAACGCCTATTTTCTCTTGTGAAAAACTAGGTTTCCACCTTCGCCTCCTACAGTTTCACCTAACGTAAAAAATCCAGAACCATCACGCATCCATGTTATTGCTTCATCTTGTGGGCCTTTCTCATATGGCAATTCGATCGGTTTTTTCAGTAGTAACTCTCTAATAGATTCTTTTCCTTCTTTCCTCCAATAATAAATTTTATCATAGTCTTTGATAAGTACCTCGCTTCCATCATTGGAAATGTCTGCCGCATTAATATTGTGAAAGGGTAATATGGCAATACGTTCGGCCAGCAGTAAGTCTTGGTCAAAAGGATACTGAATCTGGTATAGTCTAACGGAATCTTCCCGCTTTGAAAAAAGAAAAATATCCAGAGAGATCGGGTCTATCATCATCGCTTCCGAGTCGCGCACTCCATCCGGAAGTTTAACAATGAGTGTGTCGTATTCTGAAATAATTATCTCCTGCTGATCTGTGAACACGGGTTCTTCAAACCGATAAATTAGTTTTGTTGGATAGAGTGCCTGATTGTCGCCAATATCACCAACATAGATATAGGTCTTGCCTTCTGATAAACTAGTCCCAACAGCAATATCCTCCCAATCGCGATTTTCCAGATTAATAAACTTACAGGTCAATTTTATACGTGCATGCTGGTCGATTAAAAAAATTTCCGAAGGATTACCACTATCATTGTGTGACCAAAGGTAGCCCGGGTTATTCACACTGGCCACCAAACCTGATGCCTCCACCAGGCGTTCATCGACTATACCCATTGACTCCCCCACGGTAAATAAGCCCTCGCTAATTACCTCTTTGCGGCCGGGCTTATTACACCCAATAACTATCGCGAATCCAAATAGAATAATTTTGTTCATGTTCCTACTATTCCCTATCGTTGGGTATTGTCCACGGGTAGCCCTGCTTGTTTCCATGCACCAAGGCCGCCCTCTAATTCAAAAACATTCTTGTATCCTTTATCGCGAAGTATCTTTGCGGCCTTTGCGCTTCTCTTGCCTGAAGCACAATAAACAAATATTGTTTTATGTTCCAGATCTTCAAGTTTGTTGGCAAAAGAATCATCAAATACAATGCTTTGAGAATTCTCTATTCGGTCTACTGAAATCTCATCTGGCCTGCGTACATCCAACAATATGGCCTCAGAAGTTTTATCCAATTTTGTTTGAAATTCCGTTGGGGATAAGACAACCTTTTCGGTTTCAACCGAACAAGCAGACAACACGATTAAAACGAAAAGATATTTTTTCAACACGGGTGGTTTTATCTCCCAAGATACGACTTTAACGTTTTGATATTTTGTTGCCCGCAATATTTTGCTGTCGTGCGCATTTAAAGCGAACAAACTCACCAGCACGAAGTTTGGCAAACTTGGTTTTTCTGCCATTCACACGCTCGCGCCAGAGTTTCCAACTTGAGCGTTTCATGTTCTTTCGCATTAATTCCACCACCTCGTCTTCGGTTAATCCAAATTGGACTTTTATTGCCTCAAAGGGTGTTCCGTCTTCCCACGCCATCCCAATAATCCTGTCTCTTTCTTCCTCTGTTAACATGGTTGATGTTAAGTTGTTAAACTCTTAGGACACTTCTCTCAACTTATTGTTTGCAAAGAATGCGATCTATAAAAAAATCCAATCTCCCCATCAAAACGTGCTTGGTCTGCGGCCGCCCGTTCAGTTGGAGAAAGAAATGGGAAAAAGTTTGGAACGAGGTTAAATATTGCAGTGACCGATGCCGAAGAGAGAAATAGAACGTAGTTCTTGAAGGAATACTGGGTTGAAAATAGATCAATTCGCCCTTTAAATTCTCAACCGGCTTCACATAAACTAAAATCAGCCACAGAATAATCTGCCGACAGGCAGGTTCACAAATTTAATCTGAGAATATGTGGCTAGTGACTCCAAGTAAATTCAGGCAAAGGAATAATTTTTCCACCCTGTTTTGCAGATTCATGCGCTAAGATTCCAACGCATGTAATATTGGCCGATTGTGAAGCATTTGGATACGGTTGTTTCTTGTTAACCAATGCCGATAAAAATTCATGAATCAAATGTGGATGCGAACCACCGTGACCTGCGCCTTGCGTAAAAGAAAGGTGTTGATGTTCATCGCTATCGTAAACACCTTTCGTGGTAAACCTCTGAATGGGTTCGGGCAATAACTTTGCGTAATCCGGAGATTCAACTTCCTCGGGAATCTCAGGCTCAGGGCGTTTAGCCGTGTGCATCACCAATGGCTTTCCTTCAATTAATGGCCACTCAACAGATTTCTTTGATCCATATACTTCAAAACTTTCTCTGTATTGCCGCGCTACATCAAATAGCGATCGATAAATATGAGCACTGACATCTGAGTTTCTTAGTTTTATATGAGTTGTCTCTACAGCGTAGGGAGAATTATAATGCTGATGAAGTTCCTCTCGTATTGTTCCGGAGCCAAAGCATGAAACATATTCCGCTTCGCCTCGCATCAATCCCAACACCGGGCCAACACAATGCGTGGCATAATACATTGGTGGCAGACCGGGCCAATAATTTGGCCATCCATCCATATCCTGCTGATGACTTGCTTTAAGGAACTGCAACCTCCCCAGTTCACCTTTATCATACAGTTCTTTCATAAATAGAAACTCGCGTGCATACACCACGGTTTCCATCATCATATAAGTAAGGCCCGTTTCTTTTGTTAGTCGAACGATTTCTTTGCAATCCTCTACGGTTGTGGCCATGGGGACCGTACACGCTACATGCTTCCCCGCTTTCAATGCTTTGATCGATTGAATAGCATGGTCTGGAATAGGAGTATTGATATGCACTGCATCGATTGACGAGTCTTTTAATAACTCATCGTAAGAAGAATATCTTTTTTCAATACCGAAAGCATTTCCAATCTCATCCAACTTCATTTTATTCCGCTGGCAAATGGCGATAAGATTTGCGTTGGGGTGTTTTTTATAGATGGGAATAAACTCGGCACCAAAGCCCAGGCCTACAATGGCCACATTAATTTTCTTATCACTCATGACTTAAGGTTTTAATAATTTCTTTAAAAATGCAATTCCTTCTGAAGCAAACCCATCCTGACTCTTCGCCAGATTTTTCCAAATGCAGACAGCTCCAGCCAGTTCTTTAATTTCAGGCGTAAAACTTTCAATAGACACCACTCCAGAATAATTTATTTTCCCTAATCCGCTTTTAAAAGCGTGCCATGGTGTTTGTCCGGTACCCGGTGTTCCTCTGTAATTTTCCGAAACCTGAACATGAATGAGTTTGTCCCCCACTGACGCAATGGCTTTCTCCAAATCCGGTTCTTCGATGGCCATGTGAAATCCATCTAACAAAACTTTTGCGGCAGGATCATTAATATCTTTAATAAGTCTCATGACATCTTCGGCTGTGTTGATCAAATCGGATTCAAATCTGTTTAAAGGTTCGAGCGCAATCATTAATCCTTTGTCCTGTGCCATCTGGCAAACCTTTCTAAGATTTGTAACTGCTCGTTCCCATTCCACTTTGCGCTGCTCTTGTGTAACCATTCTCGCTTTCCCCACTGCAGAGTACATCGGGCCAGCAAGAAACTTTGCATCCCATTCATTACACAATTTAAAACACTCTGCGATGTAGTTGAAACAGTTTTGATGTACGGCAGGATCATCGTTTGTTAGATCGCGTGTTGGGCCAAAGGCTCCGCAGACAATGGCTTCGAGTTCATTTTTTAGCAATGCTTCCTTTACCTTTCTCCCATCAATCTTCTCAGGATATTCCACTGGAATTTCCACAGCATCATATCCCATTGACTTTATCTTGGGAAATAATTCAATTGTTTCGGTTGTAAAAGGAGAAGTCCATAGCCATGTGCTTACTCCAAATTTTATACTTGTGCTCAAGGGTTAATCTGCTTATTATTCACAACTTATTTCAAATCGCAGGTTTGGCTTTCACTACTTTCATCACACCATTCATAATTGACCAATGCCCGGGGAACGTACAGATAAAAGGATAGTCTCCAGGTTTTTCAGGAGCTGTGAAGATCAGCTTCACGGTTTGTTGAGGGTTCACCAACTTTGTTGAGAAAAGAACCTCCTGCATCTCAGGAACATAATTCATTTCAGCTCCATTTGCACTAGTGGCAAGTTTGTCTGCCGCTTTGCCAATAGTTTGCAATGAGCCCACTTGTCCAATGATCAGGTTATGTTGCATAAAGTCAGGGTTTTCAAAAACAATTTCAACTGGCTTACCTGCTTCAACGGTAAAATCCTTTAAATCATACTTCATTTGATTTTTGATCACCTTAAGCTGAATGACTATTGCTCCATTTGCAGATACTACCGCTTCAGGTTGTTCCTGTTTATTAAAATAATTTTTTATAAACACCTCCGCAATCGAAATGTCTTTGAAAACATCCTTACTTACAGACGTGTATTCCTTTTCAACATCATACTTCCAAACTCCTGCAAGTGATATTTTGTGCTTTCCCGTTTGAATAAACATGTTTTCTGCTTTACCATAAATGCCCCCGCCACCACCAATGTCATCCACTCGTACGGCAACAACATTTTTTCCCGACTTAAGAACATTGGGTGGAATTTTATAAACCCTTTCTCTTGCAGGTTCTTTTGGTACGCCTCCAACGCCAAAACCGTTGATCCATGTTTCATCTGAATCATTTACCGGTCCCAAGGAAATCGTTGCATTGTTGGCGGCTGCTGGTAAGGCAATTGTTTTTCTAAACCAAACAACACCATCAATGTTCAATCCACCCTTCTCCATGTATTGAGGAAGTTCCATCATCTTCCATTGCGAGTCATCGATGTTAGGTTTTTCGCGTTGTTGAACAATTGTACCCTGCTCTCCTTTATAATCAGGGTTAACTTCAAGATACGCTGCCATAAACCCCTTGCTGTGTTTCGAAGCTGCTGCATAAACTGCTTTGGATAACCAGGCATCATTTTTAATACTCTCCTCCTTGCTCAATTCATACAATTTTTTTCCAAGCTCATCTGAACCTTGAAGTTCCACCAAAGAAAGAATAGCCGCCAATCGCGTATTCGGATCGGGATCATCTATAAGCGTCAAGTCAATTGTCTCGACTGTTTCAGGATATTTTGAAAGAATCTGAATTGCAGCTTTTCTTACTCCGGCAACGGAATGCTTGAGTGCGCTTCGCACTATATCAGTTGCTTCTTTATTCGCTGGTATTGCTTTTAACCCATCCATTGTCCACAAGGCATGAACTGCAGCATCGTTTAGTCCTAGCTCATCTGCATCTTGATTTTTTACGCGATCATATAAAGAAGACAACACATCTTGGTTACCTCGCTCCACCAAAAGCCGCTGTGCTGTCATTCTCCAAAACATATTGTCGCTGGAGAGTGCTGCTAATAATTTTTTTGGTTCGTTGATATCTAACTGCATGGACTCATATGATTTTGCATCCTGACTGACCACTCGCCAAATTCTTCCATGTGATTTATCCCGCAAAGGATTTTCATACGCATTGCCCTTTCCATTTACCGCCTGATAACCTCCGCGATCAGGATTAGGTGTTGGATTGTGTTGAATAATAAAGTTATACCAATCCAATACCCACACTGCCCCATCGGGCCCAACCTTTGCTTCTACGGGTGACATCCATTCATCTGAACTGGAAAGTAAATTCCATGAATCTTTTTCTTTAAAGCCGGCACCATCTTTCTCAATTCGGGCCATGTGGATCAACCGCCCGGTTGGTTCGCACACAAATGCGATTGAGTTCCAGAATTTTTTCGGGTAACTGCGTGCCGTATAAAAGTTATGACCCGCTGCCGCTGTAAACCCGCCAAAAACATCCACCTGTCTTACGTTCGGTGTTGTCGGGTGCATGGCATAATGTCCATCAATTTTCATTGTGCTAATGGCAACACCTTCTGCACCATTTGCTGCTTTATTTGAAATGCCCATGTAAACACTGTGTGTGTTATTAGCTGTTGATGCAAACACATCATTGTTTTCATTAAAGCCCAAACCCCATGTGTTGTTGGTGGTCTTCGAAAGAAATTCAAGATTTGAAATATCTGTTGGGAATCGATACAACCCCTGACTAAACTGATATTCTTTTCCGGCAATGATGCCTTTGAAACCAGAGTAGCCCACTACACCCCAGATCTGATTATCAAAACCATATTTCAAATTCGATGGACCGGCATGCGTATCAAATGTTCCCCATCCATCAATGAGAATTTCTCTCACATCTGCTTTGTCATCACCATCGGTATCTTTTAAAAATAAAAAGTAGGGTGCCTGAGAAACAATGATTCCCCCATTCATAAAAGCAAGGCTGGTTGGAATATTTAGTTTGTCCGCAAAGACGGTAAACTTATCTGCCTTCCCATCGCCATCGGTATCTTCTAAAATTTTTATCCGGTCATCACCAACTCCTTCTTCATCACGCACGCTGTTAGGATAATCCACTGTTTCAATTACCCAAAGCCTGCCTTTTTCATCCCAATCCATTGCAATTGGATTGATGATATCTGGCTCCGAAGCAAAAAGCTCAAGATCAAAACCAACAGGCACTTGAATCAACTTCTTAGAATCTTCTGGTGAAAGAGGCTCCTGATATTTTGGTTTGGGATCGCGTTTCTCATAATTTGGAATATTGGCTTCTTCCCGGTAAACGAGTGTTGGCATTCCTTTCCGATATTCTTCCCACTGTTTTTTTACATCTTCATTAACAGCCCAGGCAATGCCTTGCTTCATCAATTGATGAAAGCCCGGGTTGCTCCAGGTGCGTTCATCGTGTCCATAGGCGGTATAGAATACTTTCCCTTTTCCACTTTCTTTCACCCAAGTCCACGGTTCATGATGGTCTCCTTCCAATCGTTCTATTAATATCGTTCGGTCATTGCTTAGTTTATTATGAACGTACGTTTCATCCCAGGTCGAAAACTCTTCTACACCCTGCATAATAGGATGCTTTTCATTTACAATGTCTGCTATAAAAGTTGCTGTATCATGTTTTTGAAATTGTCCGCCAACGAGATCAATATATTTGGGAGAATTCTGAAAACAAAAACTGGCAGAATGAACAGGTAGGAATGAGTGTCCACTCGCTACATAATCGAGCAATGCTTTTTCCTGATCAATTGTTATCGAATCATGGTTGGCATAGATCATCAAGCCATCATACTGACTTAGATTTTCTTCATTCAGATCTTCCGGCTTGTCGGTATAGGAAAAATTTATTCCTTCTTTCGAAAGTGCTGATGCCAGCATTGGCATGTACAAAGCGGAGTTATGATGTTCACTTTCATGACCGAGGAATAAAATTTCGATTGGCCTTGGGCCGGTTCTATCTTTTCGTTTTGCTGTAGGGCTGCAAGAGAAAATTGCAACCATAACGAAAACTAATGTGACGCACCTGATGATATACATTTTCATGATCGTATGTTAAAGTAGAAGAGAGGGTAATTTCCATCTAAACTATTGTAATCGTTTCCTGTTTTTTATCCAAAACTGACTGAATTTTGACATGAATCAAATCTATTGTTTAACTTTAATGGCAACTAAGTGTCATTATTTGACCATAAAACCTCCAAGGTTTCTTTGCTGATGTAAAGAAACCTTGGAGGTTTAATGGATTATTAACAATGAAAGCAGCCCTCCAAAAATCTCCTATTTCAGTTGATCATACTTTTGAAGTGAAGTTATTGCGCGCTTCGCATTTCGATCCTGACTTTCATTTTCATTCAGAGTATCAATTGTTTGTTGTATTGGAAGGAACGGGCACACGTTTTATCGGAGATCATGTGAGTCCATTCAAGAAAGGTGATTTGGTTTTTACCGGCCCCGATCTTCCGCATGTATGGAGAAGCGACATGGAATACCAGGAGGGAAATAAGCAGTTCACCACCGAGGGTATTGTGATTTACTTTCATGAGAACTTTTTGGGAGAACCGATCTTGCAGCATGCCGAAATGTATCGCATCAAGCAACTCTTCGCGAAGGCTAAACGCGGAATGGAGATCACGGGAACATCTGCAGAGCAAATAAAGACAATGATGCTTCAGTTACTCGAGACAAAAGATTTTGAAAGTGTTTTGGAGTTATTAAAAATATTAAATGTTCTCTCTCACACTGCAGACTATAAATTGCTCGCTAGTGCTGGATATACAAATTCATTAAAAGAATCCGACACCGAACGAATGAACAAAGTACATGCTTATGTGATGAAAAACTTTCGCGAGAAAATAAGCTTAGAACAGGTGGCCGGCATTGCCAGCATGGCACCGGCTTCATTCAGTCGGTATTTCAAAATACACTCGAATAAAACGTTCTCCGATTTTCTAACCGAAATTAGAATTGGTTATTCGTGTAAGTTATTGATTGAAAAACAAATCAATATCTCACAAGCCTGCTACGATAGTGGCTTTAATACCCTCTCTAATTTCAACAGGCAATTCAAAGCGTTTACCCAGCATACTCCGCTGGAATACAGGAAAAAGTATACAGAGAATTAGACCTCACCCCCGGCCCCTCTCCAAAAGGAGAGGGGTGACGACTAGGAGATGAGGTGATATGCGCACCGTACCTGTAAAATCATCAACTGGCAATTCAAAAAAACCGTTTACTTTGTCGTACATCAAAAAACACCTCATGAAGAAATTTTACTCACTCATCGTCACCCTGATCTTTTTAGTCAGTCTTACCTCGCAGGCACAAGAACCCAAAAAAGAAGAGAAGGCCGATACCACAAAAAAGGAAAAATCGAAAAAGAAAAAGGACCTTCCACTAGAAATTGGCCGCAGGGTTCCAATCAAAACAACAGAAGGCTCCTGGATGAGTTTGGATGTTAGCCCCGATGGCAAGACCATTGCTTTCGATTTTCTTGGCGATATTTTCACCATGCCCATCACTGGAGGAAAACCAACTCAGTTTACAAAAGGAATGGCGTTCGACTCGCATCCTAAATTCAGTCCGGATGGAACTAAGATTTTATTTGTCTCCGACAGAAGCGGTGGTGAGAACATCTGGTGGTTCACACTCGACAAAAACGATTCCTTACAAGTTACCAAAGGCGGTACTGATCATTTCCAATCAGCTGAGTGGGCACCGGATGGAAATTATATAGTTGGCTCACGTGGCACACGAAATTTAAAACTGTGGCTTTTTCATAAAGACGGAGGCTCTGGCGCGCAGCTTATCAGCAAGCCTGAGAATTTAAAAACAGTTGAACCCTCCTTCGGAGCTGACAATCGTTACATCTGGTTTGCCCAACGCAATGGTGCCTGGAATTATAATGCACAGCTTCCACAATATCAGATTGGCATTTATGATCGCGATAACGGTGAGGTAGAAGTAAAGACCTCGCGTTATGGATCTGCCTTTACGCCAACACTTTCACCCGATGGCAATTTGCTTGTATATGGTTCGCGTTACAACGATCAAACCGGATTGGTACTTCGTAACCTAAAAACCGGAGATGAAAAATGGCTTGCGTATCCCGTACAGCGCGATGAACAAGAATCTATTGCTCCGCTTGGCGTATTGCCAGCGATGTCATTTACACCTGA
>JANOLM010000048.1:0-4237 GCA_031419815.1 Bacteroidia bacterium | reverse complement strand
GGAGCCTCCACCATTTTCACATTGGCATGACGCTTCAAGTCTGCATTTGTTACATGTGGGCGAGCCTGCCCGACTGAGCTATTCAGGCGGGGATAAACATAAAGACCATATTGCTCCACTATCTGTTCATAATTTTTCCATTTCACAAAATTCTCAAGGTTATCTTCCCCAATAATGACTTTGAATTCTTTATTTGGATGCTTTTCAGTGAGATGTGCAAGGGTGTGAATAGTGTAACTTGGTTTTGGTAAATTGAATTCCACATCCGATACTTCTAGTTTGTAATGGTCACCAATAGCAGCTTTGACCATATCGTAACGGTCAAACTCATGAAGTAATCCATGACTTGGCTTAAATGGATTTTGCGGAGATACTACAAACCAGACTTTGCTTAGATCTGTATTCTCGGCCATCACATTGGCAATAATCAAATGCCCGATATGAATGGGGTTGAAAGAGCCGAAGAAGAGACCGATTTTTTGAGGTGAATTCATCGTGAAGGTAAAAACTCAGGGCTTATCCTTAAACTCATCGTATAAATGCTGGGCTTCACTCAATGACTTTTGCAACTCTTCATTCACCAGCGCCACATCAAACCTATCCTGAAAAGTCATCTCAAACTGGGCTTTAAAAATTCTTCTGGAAAGACTTTCTTCCGTTTCTGTTCCACGCTCATTTAGCCGTTGCTTAAGCAAATCCAATGAAGGTACTTTCACAAAGATGGCAAGGGCTTTATCTCCAAAGTATTTTTTCAAGTTAATACCGCCCTTTACATCCACATCAAAAATCACATTTTTTTCTTCGGCCCAGATACGTTCAATTTCAGATTTTAAGGTGCCGTAAAAATTACCTGCGTAAACTTCCTCCCATTCAATGAATTCGTCTTGATCAATTTTGCTTTTGAACTCTTCCGGACTTAAAAAATGATAATCTTTTCCATCTTCTTCTATGCGCCCTCGCTTATCGCGGGTAGAAGCGGAAATGGAAAAACCAAGGTCCGAGTTATTTTTTAAAAGATGTTTAACAATAGTGGTTTTACCCGAACCTGATGGAGCTGAAAAGATAAGTGCTTTTCCCGCCATCAGGAGGAAATTTTTTGATTGATCTGAGTTTGAATCTCCTGAATTAAATCAGACGGCACATCACCGCCACAGCATTTTGATTTTAATAATTTTTTGATGGCCATTTCAAGATCATAGGTTTTGTAACATGGCAAGCAATGATCAAGGTGCTGTTTAAAATATTCACGTTGTTCATCAGTTACTTCGCTATCGAGCATCTGCTGTAGCATATCCATGCAGGAACATTTTGTGCCATCTGGTTTCAGGAAAGGGCTGTTAAGTTTTGTCATACACTAAGCTTTATTATAACCCATAGATTTGGCGTATTCACTTAATTTTTCCTTCAGCAGATTTCTGGCCCGATGCAAGCGGCTTCTGACTGTCCCAATTGGTATGTCTAAAATTTTTGCCATCTCTTCATACTTAAATTCTTCCAGGTCGCTGAGTATAATCACCGTTCTGAAATCAACATCTAATGAATTTAAGGCATTGGAAATTTCATCTCCAATCATATCTTTTAGCGACTCCACACGCAGATCAGGCGTTATCTGCCTATCAACTTCCTCCGAATTATAATACGTCTCTACTTCCTGATAATCTACCTTAGAAGGCTCTTTGCTCTTCTTACGATAGTCGTTAATAAAGCTGTTTTTAAGAATGCGAAACAGCCACGCTTTTGCATTAGTTCCTTTTTGGAATGATTCTATGAAGCGGTAAGCTTTAAGATAGGTATCCTGAACGAGGTCTTTGGCATCATCCCGATCAAGCGTAAGCCGAAAGCCAAAGTTGTACATCGACCGTATATGAGGCATAAACTCACCATTGAAGACGTCTTGCTTCTCTTTTTCAGTATAATGATGGCGGTGAACTTCTTCCATAAAAATCCAAAAATAACAAAAAGAACCGCATAGAGCAGAATACCTTACTTAAATTAAAACAAGCTCTTAGATTTCATTCCGCTCCTCATATGAACCACTTTTAATGGCATAAAAATCTGGTATTTTAGAAATTTTGATTAATACCAAATGTGGTTTCACCTCTTGTATAGAATTTAAATCCATTGGATGAGAGTGCACTATATATTTTTTGCCTGTCTGCTTTTTCATCATGAATCTCAATAGCAACAACACGGGTTTTACTTAGAATTGCAGAGGAAATCTGCGCATCTTCAAAAAGATATTTTTCGGCTCCTTCAATATCCATTTTCAACAAGTCGATATGATCCCAATTTTGAATTGAAAAGATATCATTTATACCATAACCTTCCACTGTACCCTTATCCGATTCGACAACATAAAAACTGGCGCTTGTACCTTGGCGATAATCACTCTTCAACTCCATTTTACTTCTTTTCTTCCACAGTGCCCCCTCAACTAAACTAATATCATTCAAATTGTTTAATTCAACATTTTTCAAAATTTGCTGGTTATTCCATTGATCAGGTTCGATGCAAATTATTTTAGCCTCTGGAAAATAATACTTAAAATAAACAGTAGAGTATCCCACGTTACCACCAACATCCAGGATGAGCGGTATTTGAATTTTCATCGACTTTAGCATCTTCACTGAAGTTTGATATTCATTTTTTCCCCAAACCTCCAGCAAGGTTATTAAATCGCTACTCGGATATTTTCTTGCATACACTTCTATACCAGGATTTTCAGATAGCCTTAGTTTATATTCGGCATCCTCAACTTTCACTTCCAAACCCGGAATGCATCTAAAGAGCTTAAATAAATTTTTTGATCCCATGACTTCATGAGAACTTCTTTTGTGGATTATTTTATTTAGATAATGTGTAACAACATCCCTTCTGATTGCTTTGGGCATTTTAAAAAACTGAATTAATCCCATACTGAAATCTAAGATGCTAGTTATGAATTCTACTTTTGTAATCTCGAGCTATCTTTTCCCAATCTCTTAATTGAGTCATTGAGTTTACGTGCATGTGTGTTGATAGCCCTGGCATAGGCGAAAAACAAATTGAATTTGCTAAAAAACCAAATTGCCCAAAAAGTCTTCTACTCAACAAACTATCGTTAGCTTTTCGAGAAGATGTGTGTAGCAACGAAAGATGTTTTTTAATTGCAGATGATTTTGCCAGAAAAGTAAAAGTAATGTTGGTGACTTGTCTCCAATGACAATCACTGGACTGAACGATTAAAGAATGTTTTCGATATCGAGGTGAATATCTGTCGGGATAATCAGGCGGAAAAACAAACAAATCTTTCCCTTTTAAATTTACCAGGCTCGATAAATTATACAACTTCTTCTGTTGTCTAAAAAGCACATTCCTTTCATTTAAAAAATTATCAATCACTGAAAATGAATTGGGGACATGCAAATAATCATCCTCACAAAAGTAAATCCATTCATCATCTGGAATGGTTTTAGCGATATTTATAGATTCTCTAATGGAAGCATCGTTTCCAAAGCTACCTAAGCGCATCTCAACCTCAAAAGAATTAAAAAAGGCAATCATTCCCTCCGAAAGTTTGTCCCCCAATATTATTACTCTGTAATTAAATCCCTTTAACGCATCAATCAAGCTAAGAAAACATATTTTTATTAATTGTGATTTTGTTAATTCAAAGGGTCTTGGGGTCTTATTAACTGCGTTAACACTGTCGCAAGCTCTAAAAATTATAGTATATTTTCTTTTTGCTTTCATACTGAATTTAGGTAGTGTAACACTTTCGATTTTTGTAAAAGTACTGCATTTTGAGGTTAGCCTTTATGTAAACACTACTCATGTATTCCAAGTATTCAAATTGTTTTAACTTAGCTGCATCAAATTTATTAATTTAATTAGAAGATATTTCCGTTATGAAAGTATGTGGTTTTTCATTTGTCCGCAATGGAGTAAAATTTGATTACCCGTTTGAAGAAGCTATACGATCAATTCTTCCAATATGCGATGAAGTTATAGTGGCAGTTGGGAATTCAGAAGATGATACCCTTGCTCGCGTAAAAGCAATTGACCCCAAAGTGAGGGTAGTCGAAACCGTTTGGGATGAAACCCTGCGGGAAGGAGGTAAGGTACTTGCATCGGAAACAAACAAAGCTTTTCAGGCTATTCCTTCAGATTATGACTGGGCGTTTTACATTCAGGGTGATGAAGTTGTTCATGAAAAATATTTGCCTGTAATAAAAAAAGCAATGGAGGACTGTCTTAA
>JANOLM010000047.1:0-14627 GCA_031419815.1 Bacteroidia bacterium | reverse complement strand
TGTTCACTTGCACCAAAAAATCAACATAGGTTCCTAAATCGCCAATTGCCCCAGGAGGCAAATGCTCAATCTTTGATTTTAACTCTTTTAATTTTGTCATAGTCAAAAAGTAATTTATTTCTGCGCCCCAAAAACTCTCTTCAACAAATCGGAAGTTCTGGCAAAAGGATCTTGCCGGATATTTTTTTCTTCTTTTGCAATCATAGTAAACAAGCCTTGAATGGCTAGATCAGTCGCATAAGAATTAAGATCAGGATTTACTTTTTGCACTAACGGAATCTTGTTATAAGTTCCTATTAAATCACCATAGTATTTGGTAGCGCTTACTTTGTCAAGAGACAACTGCACAACAGGTTTAAACTTCTCCTTGAGTTGAGCACTTGTTGTTCTCTGCAAGAATTGTGTTGCCGCATCGGGTTGGCCTTTCAGAATTCCAAAAGCATCATCAATCGTCATCTGCCTGATGGCCGAAACAAAAATTGGTTTGGCTTCCTTAGCTGCATCTTCTGCACCACGATTTAGTGTCATCACAAATTTATCCACTTCACTGCCCAAACCAATTTGTCTTAATCTATCCTCTACTTTCTTTACTTCAGGTGGAAAAGGAATTTTGATTTCCGTATTCTTAAAATAACCATCCAACTGTGAGCTCATATCAGCACCTTTGCTGATACCATTAATTAGGGCTTCCTTCAAACCTTCCCCTACTTCGGCAGAGGTCAAGGGTTTCAATCCACCCGATGTTTTACCGGCATCGGACATCATCTGGTTAATCTGGGCTACCGTGCAGCCACTTAAAATTATGGATAAGTATAAAATCAATTTTTTCATTCGATTGCAATTTGTTGCAAGGTAGAAAAAAACAAGTCAAGGGGAGAGCAACGAATCCTTTGTGATCTCAGAAATATTCTTGCAACCGGCTAATCCCATCGTCAATTCAAAATCGGTCATAAAATTCTGAAGTACAGCTTTTACGCCTTCTTGTCCGGCAAGTGTAAGACCGTAAACATATGGCCGGCCGATACACACTGCTTTCGCGCCAAGCGCCAAGGCTTTAAAAACATCAGCGCCTCCCCTCACTCCGCTATCCAATAACACAGGCAGGCGGGCATTTATCACTTCCATAATTTTTGGAAGGGCTTCAATTGTACTGATGGAGCCATCTACCTGCCGCCCACCATGGTTGGAGACGATAATCCCATCCATACCATAGTCAACTGCCTTCATCGCATCACCAGGATGGAGAATACCTTTCAACACAATTGGAAGTTTTGTATGCTGCCGTAAAAATTTAAGGTCATCCCATGTAACCGCTGGGTTAGAATAAATATCCACAAACTTTTGAACCGCTCTGATGGGTTTACCTGATTTCAATTTTGAAAAGAAGCCATTGCCAGGATAATTGTTTACCATTCGAATTAAACCACTTAAAGAATGCAAGGTTACTTTTCTTTTGATGGCGGGGTTGGCATCAGGTTCGTCTATCAGTTTTTGAAAAACGGAGTCAGATGTATACTGCGCAATTCCTTTGCCTTCCAGGAACGGCAAATAAGCAATGTCAAGATCGCGTGTACGCCAGCCTAACATGGTAGTATCGAGCGTAACTACAAGTGCTGAACATCCGCACTTCTCCGCACGCTGCACAAAACTCGCCACCAAATCATTTGATTTGCTCCAATACAATTGAAACCATCGCGGACTATTTCCCATGGCATCAGCGACTTGCTCCATCGGCTTCGAAGCTTGATTAGAAAAAATATATGGAATCTTTAATTCTTGCGCAGCACGGCCAACTGCCAAGTCTGCTTCAGGATGAACCATCTCCAAAACACCTACGGGGGCAAGCAAAAATGGCGATGGAAGTTGTTGACCAAATAATTCAATTGAAGTATCCCGCTCACTCACATTACGCAACATGCGCGGCATTATCTTATATTTTTCAAATGCATCCCGATTGGATCTTATAGTACTTTCGTTCCCTGCCCCACCGGCTATGTATGCAAAGGCTTCAGAACTCATCTTAGCTTTGGCCGTCTGTTCTAATTTTTGCAAGTCAATATTTACGCTTGGCCGAATACCGGCAAAACCATTAAGATAAATTTCCTTTTGCCAGTTAAGGGATGATGTTGCCATGCTTAGTATCACTCAAGATATTAAATCTACAAAACATAGTTCCAAATTCAAGTAAGAAGTTGGCAGGAAGCAGTATCATTGCCTACTGACTGCATTCAATTAAAGAAAACATTATGACGTATGGACTGTTAAATGGAATTTGGATGAAGCCAATATGAAGGCTAGATTTGAACGTTAATTTTAGAAAATGAAAAAAATACTGGCCGAACTTCTTACAATTGGTGATGAAATTCTTTACGGACAGATTGTAGATACCAACTCACAATGGA
Source organism: Bacteroidia bacterium (assembly GCA_031419815.1). Classification (GTDB taxonomy): domain Bacteria; phylum Bacteroidota; class Bacteroidia; order Cytophagales; family Cyclobacteriaceae; genus ELB16-189. The sequence continues at coordinate 12,225 of JANOLM010000047.1, read as the reverse complement.
TGAGCGTGGAGCTGGACAAAGTGGGCATTAAGGTGGTGCGCAAAACAACGGTAGGCGATGTGGAAGAAGAAATTCTTACTGCCTTCGCGGAAGCAGAAAAACGTGCCGATATTATTTTAATTACCGGAGGCCTGGGCCCTACCAGTGACGACCTCACCAAACCACTTCTTGCCAAATATTTTAAGTGCGAGCTCAAAATAAATGAAGAGGCTTTGCGCGAGGTGACTGAGTTTTTTAAAAGTCGTGGACGTGAGTTAACGGAAATTAATCGTCAACAAGCTGCTTTACCAACAGCCTGTGAAAAAATTTCGAATCCTAACGGCACAGCGCCAGGAATGTGGTTTTATAAGAATGCCACACTGCCGGGCGGGCAGCGAAAAATATTTATGTCCATGCCGGGCGTTCCTCATGAAATGAAAAAGATGATGACCGATAGCGTCATCCCAAAACTCAAACAAACTTTTAAAACACCAGTCATCTACCATAAAGTGATTCGCACCATCGGGTTAGGCGAATCATTTTTAGCCGAAAAGATTTCGGATTGGGAGAAAGCCTTGCCCGAACATATCAAGTTAGCCTACCTACCTAGCTTGGGCGAAGTAAAACTCAGACTTACTTCTTTCGGAGATTCGCATGCAAAAATGGAAGGCGAAGTAAATGATCTTACCGAAAAATTAAAAACGCGAATTGGCCAGTTCATTTTTGGTTATGGTGATGATCCGCTTGAAGTGGTAATCGGAAATACCTTGCGGGAAAAGAAACTCACTTTATCGGTAGCCGAAAGTTGCACCGGTGGTTATCTCTCTCATTTAATTACAAGTGTACCGGGAAGTTCTGATTACTTCCTTGGCAGTATGATCCCCTATTCGTATGAAATAAAAATGCGGCAACTGGGCGTGAAGCCGGAAACGTTGGAAAAATATGGAGCTGTAAGCGAGCCAACAATCAGCGAAATGGCAAACGTAGTGCGTGCCCGATTTAATACTGACATTGGAGTGGCAACCAGTGGCATTGCCGGACCAGGCGGAGCTACGCCAGATAAACCCGTGGGAACAGTTTGGATAGCCTATTCCGATAAACACCAAACCGTAACAAAAAAGCTTCAACTCTCAAAAGACCGGATGATCAACATCCGTATGGCTTCGGTGGCGGTATTGAATTTAATTCGATTAAGCTTGCCTGAGCAATAGCTTGTCAAAAAAGTGAGCTCCACCGCGGATTTAATTGCAATTGAAACTTTCTTTTTAATGTTTTATCTTTGAGTATGCAAAGTGATGTAATCAATATTGACAAAGAAATTTTAAATGGCACTCCCGTCTTCAAGGGAACTCGTGTTCCAATTGAAACTCTATTTGATCACCTGGAAGAAGGCATATCCATTAATATTTTTCTAAAAGACTTTCCTTCAGTTACCCGAGAGCAAGTAACGGCCGTTCTGGAAATGGCTGGAAAAATCTTGTCCTCTAAAAATATAAAGCAACTGTATGAAACTGCTGCTTGATGAAAATCTCCCTGAGCAGTTATTAAACGATTTTCCAGAACACACAATTTTTTCGGTTGGCCAGAAGAACTGGAAGGGCAAAAAGAATGGTGAACTCCTTAAATTATTGTTAGCTGAGGAGTTTCAGGTTTTAATCACAGCCGATAAGAATCTTCGCTATCAGCAAAATTTCTCTAAATACCCTATTCCTGTAGTGGTACTCAATGTGAAAAGGATCACGTATCCACAACTAAAACCACTTGTCCCTCAAATCAATAAAATATTAACCGAGCGGATTAAAATCGGATCAATAATTCTGACCGTTTCCTAACCAGAACTGAGCGATTCTTATTACCCATTCATCCGAAAGAAAATTTTGAGAAAAAGCCTGTTCATAGAATTTTCGTTCAGTGGTTTCACTGGCTTCCTTTCACTTATTCCTAACATTTCAATCGTTAGCAGGAAGTATTAAAAATACTAACTTTACCATCCGAAACGGAAGGACTATGGCACTCGTGGAACTCATCATGCCCAAAATGGGCGAAAGCATTATGGAGGCTACTATTTTGACCTGGCTCAAAAAACCAGGAGACAAAATTGAAGCGGATGAATCCGTGCTGGAAGTAGCCACCGATAAAGTGGACACAGAAGTCCCTTCTACCTATGGTGGTGTGCTGAAAGAAATTTTGGCCAAAGAAGGTGAAGTAGTAAAAGTGGGTAAAGCCATCGCCATTATTACCACCGATGCCGCTGATACAAAAGCACCGGCTGCAACATTAGAAGCCAATCCTGCTGCAACAAAAAAAGTCGATATAAAAGTTTCGGCTCCAGCATTGGTTACAAATGGAACGGGTCATTCCCAAGCAACCGATTACAAATCATCGACAAGATTCTATTCACCGCTTGTTAAAAATATTGCAAAAGAAGAAAATATCGCTGTTGCGGAATTAGAGACTATTTCGGGGTCAGGTGCCGAAGGACGGGTAACTAAAAAAGATATCCTTTCTTACCTTCAACACCGCAAACTCGGCCAGACTATTTCAGTAGGGCAGCAACGAGGAAGTAATGCAGCTCCTTTAGTTCCCGCATCCATCACTGCCGGTGATGAGATTATTCAAATGGATCGGATGCGCAAGATGATCTCTGAGCGCATGGTAGATTCAAAACGAATTTCACCTCATGTCACTTCATTTGTGGAAGCTGATGTTACCAACATTGTTTTCTGGCGCACCAAAGTAAAAGGTGAATTTCAGAAGCGTGAAGGTGACGGGCTTACATTTACTCCTATTTTTATGGAAGCTGTTGTGCTTGCCATAAAAGATTATCCCATGATTAACATACAGGTAGACGGAGACAGGATCATTAAAAAGAAAGATATTAATATTGGTATGGCCGTAGCCTTGCCTTCCGGAAATCTTATTGTACCCGTGATCAAAAATGCAGATCAATATAATCTAAGCGGCTTGGCCAAAGCAGTCAATGACTTGGTGAAGCGAGCCCGTGAAAACAAACTCAAACCTGATGATTTGGCTGGTGGTACATACACTATTTCAAACGTAGGAACTTTTGGAAATGTGATGGGCACACCTATTATCATGCAACCTCAGGTTGGAATTTTAGCCATCGGTGCCATTCAGAAAAAACCTGCCGTAATTGAAACTCCGTATGGAGATGCCATCGCCATTCGCCATAAAATGTTCCTCTCCCATTCATACGATCATCGTGTAGTTGATGGAGCATTGGGTGGAACCTTTGTCAGACGCGTTGCGGACTATTTGGAGAAGTTTGATGTCAATAGAGGTATTTAGTGATGTCAATCTGTTCCTTATTAACACACAAAAAAGTTTATTAAAATGAAATTCGGAACCAAAGCCGTTCATGCTGGCGTTGAGCCAGATCCTTCTACCGGGGCAATCATGACTCCTATCTATCAGACTTCCACTTATGTTCAGGAGTCACCCGCTAAGCATAAAGGCTACGCATATGCCCGTGGGGCAAATCCTACCCGCAATTCGTTACAAAAAAGTATTGCTTCGTTGGAAAACGGAAAGTATGGAATTTGCTTTTCATCGGGCATGGGTGCCACCGATGCGGTGATCAAACTCTTAAGCCCGGGCGATGAAGTGATTACCAGCAATGATTTGTATGGTGGATCTTATCGGATGTTTAAAAAAATCTATGAAAAATTCGGGATCAAATTCCACTTTATCGATCTGACAAATGTTGGGAATATTTCAGCGTATGTGAATTCCAAAACTAAACTAATGTGGTTGGAAACTCCTTCCAATCCTTTAATGCGCATCATTGATATAAAGGCTTGCGTTGCGATTGCTAAAAAAACCAACATCCTTGTTGCGGTCGACAATACATTTGCCTCTCCGTATCTCCAAAACCCACTGGACCTTGGTGCTGATATTGTCATGCACTCGGTCACCAAATATTTGGGTGGTCACTCAGATGTGATCATGGGCGCTTTAGTCATCAACGATGAAAAACTTCACCAAGAACTGGCCTTCATTGCCAATTCATGTGGGGCTGTTCCAGGACCACAAGATTCCTTTCTGGTCTTGCGCGGAATCAAAACACTTCATTTACGTATGGAGCGGCACTGCAGCAATGGAAAAAAGATTGCAGAATTTTTAAAAGCCCATCCGAAGATAGGCCATGTGTTTTGGCCAGGGTTTCCCGATCACCCCAACCATGAGATTGCAAAAAAACAAATGCGCGACTTTGGTGGCATGCTATCTTTTACGCTGAAAAATGATACGCTTGAGAAGGCGACTAAACTGATGGAGAGTGTTGAACTCTTTTCATTAGCTGAATCTCTTGGTGGCGTGGAGTCATTGATCAATCATCCGGCCTCTATGACACACGCCAGCATTCCAAAAGAAGAGAGAATTAAAAATGGATTGAGCGATTCATTGATTCGGTTGAGCATTGGTGTAGAAGATGCCGAAGATCTGATTGAGGATTTAGAGCAGGCATTGGTCAGCATCTGAACTTTGTATATTTCTATCTTCTTTTCTAAACAGAAAAATTGCTGATGGTTAATCTTGAACTATGTATTTAATACAGCAGCTTTTACACAAGGGATTTTAACAATAAATTCGCTGCCTTTTCCAACCGCACTAATCAATTCAACCGTTCCATTCAAACGGCCAACAAGTGTTTTTACAATGGCAAGCCCCAGTCCGTTCGAGCTTTCACCTCCAGTTGGCCTTGCGCTTAGCTTTTTAAATTTTTGAAATAGGAATTTCTTGTCAGAATCCGAAAAGCCCAGTCCTTGGTCTTTCACAGAAAGACAAATGAAATCCTGAGTCATGAAAAGAGATACTATAATCTCTGCACCACTTGGCGAAAATTTGATTGCATTTGAAATCAAATTATCAAGGATACGACTAAAATAGTCTTGGTCCGTAGTTACGGATGATTGAATCTGATTTTGAAGTTTGATTTGAATGAATTTTGGATCCGCTGCTATCGCAAAGGATTTCATTAATTCTGCTAGAAATGATTTCAAGTCAAAAGTTTCAAACTTGATCTTCCCTTCTTCAATTGAGTTTACGTCCAGCAAATCGGTAATTAAATCGAGGCCTGCTCGAGTAGAGTTCCTTATTAGCTTTAAGTACTCTTGCTGCTGAGGTGGTAAGCCTCCCTCCATTTCCATAAGACGGGTAAGTCCAAAAATCCTGTTTACCGGTGACTTTAAATCATGCGCTACAATACTCATGAGGGTATCTTTCTCATTATTGATGTCTTGAAGCTCCACGTTCCGGTGTGAAAGGTTTTCGTTTTGAATTGATATTTCCCGTTGCTGAGTGACAATCTGCTGATTCCGAAGAGCAAGCTTATTATTAATATGTCTTCGCTTTCGACCTGTTCGCCAAAAAAAAATTGCCAAAAGAGTTATAAACCCTGCAAGAATGACTAACGAAATATTTTGAAAGCGTTGCTGTGCAATGAGCACAATATTTTGGGCTTCTGCTGCCTTCAAACGGTCATTCTCTTTTTCCTTCTTCTCCATTTCAAGTTGAAATTGTAAACGGTCTATCTGGCGGCTGAGATCATCATTCTGAAGTTTTTCATTTAGCATTTTATAATGATTCCAATACTCATTATAAACAACTGAATTATTGTTAAGCCTATAAATTTCACTCAACACAAAAGAGGCGTCTCGCTGAAAGACCATGTTACCGGAGGTTTCTGCATTGGAAAGAATCTCTTTGAGTACCTGAATTGCCTCTGCAAATCTCTTATACTGAAAAAAGTATTTGCCTCTAACCATGTTAGCGCGCAAAAAGAGCTTCTGGTTTGTTTGCTCAGTCACAACCATAAGGACTTCATTTGCTGCCTGGAAGGCTTCATCAAACTTATGGTCTGTAAAAAGAATTTCAGAAACTCCCATCTTTACGTCTGCTCTCGTTACTCGGTCATGACTAATAGCAGCCAGTGAGTCTGCCTTCTTCATATACAATATAGCGTTATCCATTTCATTCAATTCCTGATACACCAATCCCAACTCCATTAAAGCTGAGACAGTAGTTCGTGGCTCTCCTATCATCAAACGCAGGTCAAAGGCTTTTTTTGACATCTCCAAAGCTTTTTGATAATCTCCCTGAGATTTATAAACATTAGAAAGGCTTCTGTATACATACGCAAGGCCGGATCCTTCATCCATATCTTCGAAAATATCCTTTGCTCTGATAAAATTGTCATAAGCACGCACGACATCTCCCTCATCAAAAAACATCCGACCTAAATTATTGTATCCATAAGCCAATTGCACAGAATCAGATTGTTCCTCGGCAACTTGTATGGACTGATAGTGAAAGTCCAAAGACCTTTTATAATCTCCTTTGTTAGCGTAAGCAAGACCAATAAAACTCAATGGCCTTGATAATTCCTTTTGAAGACTAAGCCGTTTTCCCAGTTCATAGGATTGTGTACAATAAAAAATGGTGCTATCTGGAAATGAATATCGATATTCAAAACCAATTGCGGTTAACAAAATAAATTGGTTTGATCCCTTAGCATTTTTCAGCTCTTTATTCAAGCTGTCAATTAAGGTGAGATTTTGGCCAGAAGATGGTAGATAGCTAAGAGCAATAAGAAACGAAAAAATAATAGGGAGAAGCCTTGTCAAGCTTTTAACATCAAAAATTTTCCTCCTTGTTAATTTAGATAATCTCATGCTTGTATGAAAATAAGCAAATTATTAGAATCGAAATTCTTTCTGGGCTAATCATTTTTTAAGTAAGCGAAATTATCGCTACTCATTACTTTTCAACAAAATTCAAATCTTTATGAAAGGTCTCCTCTGTATAGTAGAAAGCTATTAATGTAATGGTTACCGTAATGACTCCCGTTACAATACCGCTCTGAATTAAAGACCACTCCCAGTTTCTCTGAAATAGGTTGAGGAACATCATATTGATAAGTGGGAGAGCCCCGCGTACCATATTCGGGATAGTTGTGGCCGCTGTGGCCCTTAGGTTGGTGCCAAATTGCTCTGCACCCATAGTAACAAAAATGGCCCAGAAACCAGTAGAGAAACCAAGGGCTGCACAGGCCACGTACATGGTGGTATTACTCTCGTTATAACCACTGAAAAAAAAGAGTAAGGATAAAATAGTAAAGGAATAAAAAAGCAAGAGCGCTTTTTTCCGGCTTTTGAAATATTGACTGATCAATCCGATGAGGATATCCCCAATGGCAATGCCCGCATAAGCAAACATGATAGACCGGCCGGAATTAAGAGTCTTACTTCCAAACATATTCTCCGCGAACTTGTCGCTTTGGTTCACCAATATTCCAATCACATACCAAGTGGGCAACCCAATTAAAATAGCACACAGATATTTTTTGAACCGGTTAGCATTTTTGAAAAACATGAAAAAGTTACCTCTACTTATTTGTTGCTCTTTCACACTGCTGAACATACCCGACTCCGCTACCTTTATTCTAAGGAAGAGGAGCATAATACCCAGCCCGCCCCCAATTTTATAACACAGCCGCCAATCTTGCGTAACTTGAAAAGTAAAATAGGCGGCCACAGCCCCAAAAAGTCCAATTCCTGCAACAAGGGAAGTTCCAACGCCTCTTACTTTTTTGGGAAGCAGTTCACTCACCAGCGTAATGCCCGCCCCAAGTTCACCCGCTAAGCCAAGGCCTGCAACAAACCGGCACAATGCATATTGATCAACAGTTTCAATAAAACCTGTTACAAAATTCGCAACGGAATACAAAATGATAGAGCCAAACAGCACAGAGAGTCTTCCCTTCTTGTCTCCCAAAATACCCCAGATGATGCCACCCAGCAATAGGCCAGTCATTTGCCAATTGATCACTTTGGTGCTGTCGGCCAGCATGGTTGCATTGGTGGCTCCCACCCCTAGCAGACTTGGAGTTTTAACGATTGTGAATAAAAGCAAATCATAGATATCAACGAAGTAGCCAAGTGCTGCCACAATTACAGGAATGCTGAATAAGGGTTTTAGACTGCGGTCTTCCATCAATAAAAATTTGTCTGAAAATTAAGTGAGTTTATTCAATATTCAAGTTTCCACCCGTCACTACAATATTTAACCTCTTATAAAAACTATAGCAAAGTTTGAATTTTCACTGTAATCTTGGTGAAGAACCTAGTGCGATTAACGTATGCTCCAAAGTCTCTCTCCAGTTGAGAAAGCATAGCTTAAGTTAATTACATGGGTACACAACCTTAACCCTAATCCTATGAAAAAAATATTTTTACTAATAGGCTGCCTGCTTATTATGGTGGCAATGGTCAATGCGCAAAAGAAAGGTGCCACAACCTCAACAAAATCTAGCCTAACCTATGATGAGAAATTATACAATGCGTTAGAGTGGCGTAGCATAGGCCCTTACCGCGGTGGCCGCTCGGCAGCGGTAACCGGAGTTTCCGGTAAACCAAATCTTTTTTACTTTGGAGGAGCCGGTGGTGGCGTTTGGCGCACAACCGATGCCGGCAATACATGGTCTAATATTTCAGATGGTTTTTTTGGAAGCTCCATTGGGGCTATTGCAGTAAGCGAATGGGATAACAATGTTATTTACGTTGGACAAGGTGAAGTAACAGTTCGCGGCAATGTGTCTTATGGAAACGGAATGTGGAAATCCACAGATGCTGGAAAGACCTGGACATTCATCGGCCTGAAAGATTCAAAACATATTCCACGCATTCGCATCCATCCCAAGAATCCAGATTTAGTATATGCCGCGGTGATGGGAGATCTTTTTAAGTCTTCCGAAGAGCGAGGAGTTTACAAATCAGAAGATGGCGGAAAAAACTGGAAGCGCATTTTGTTTGCCAATGCAGATGCCGGAGCCGTTGATCTTGTAATGGATCCCAATAATCCAAGAATCCTTTTTGCTTCCACCTGGAGAATAAGGAGAACTCCTTACAGCTTAGAAAGTGGTGGCGAGGGTTCTTATCTGTGGAAAAGCACGGATGGTGGAGACACCTGGACGAATATTTCTAAAAATGAAGGTTTGCCAAAAGGTCTATGGGGAATTGTAGGTGTCTCCGTTTCTCCTGTAAATTCTAATCGCGTCTATGCCATTATTGAAAATGATAACGGTGGGGTTTATCGCTCAGACGATGCAGGCAAGACTTGGAAAAAAATAAACGAAGACCGTAACCTGCGCCAGCGTGCGTGGTATTACTCGCGCATCTATGCCGACACAAAAGATGAAGACATGGTCTATGTCATGAATGTATCCTATCACAAATCAAAAGATGGTGGTAAAACATTTTCCGAATATAATGCCCCGCATGGCGATCATCATGATTTGTGGATTGCACCCGAAGACAATCAGCGTATGATCATTGCCGATGATGGAGGTGGTCAGGTTTCTTTTGATGCAGGTGAAAATTGGACTACCTATGGAAACCAACCAACGGCCCAACATTATAGAGTGGTTACTGACAATCATTTTCCCTATCGTATTTACGGGGCGCAACAAGACAATAGCACTCAACGCATTGCACACCGCACAGATGGCTTCTCCATTGGCGAACGTGATTGGGAACCAACAGCTGGAGGCGAGAGTGGGCACATTGCAATTGATCCAACAGATAATGATGTTGTATATGGAGGAAGCTATGATGGATTCTTAACTAGAAAAAATCACCGCACAGGTGAAGAGCGCGGTATCAATGCCTGGCCGGATAATCCGATGGGCCATGGTGCCGAAGGGGCGAAGTACAGGTTTCAATGGAACTTCCCTATCTTCTTTTCTCCACACAATCCTAAAAAACTGTATGCAGCTTCTCAGCACTTGCATGTTAGTTACAACGAAGGTCAGAGTTGGGAATTAGTAAGCCCGGATCTTACACGTAATGATCCCACAAAACTAGGACCATCAGGTGGCCCGATTACAAAAGATAATACTGCGGTAGAATATTACTGTACAATATTCGCAGTGGCTGAATCTCCCTACGAAAAAGACCTAATCATGGCAGGTTCCGATGATGGACTGCTTCACATTACAAAAGATGGAGGCAAGAACTGGGAAAAAGTGACTCCCGTTGGACTGCCTGAATGGACTATGTTCAACAGTATTGAATTTGATCCCTTTGTAAAAGGAGGAGCTTATGTCGCAGCTACAAGTTATAAGTCCGGAGATTACAGACCTTATCTTTATAAGACAAAAGACTATGGTAAAACCTGGACAAAAATTGTAGACGGAATTGATCCATCACACTTCACACGGGTAGTTCGCGCTGATCCAAAAAGAGCCGGCTTGCTTTATGCCGGAACAGAATTTGGCATGTACATCTCATTTGATGATGGCACAAGTTGGAAACCCTTTCAACTTAATTTGCCCATTGTTCCCATCACAGACTTAACGATAAAGAATAACAATCTTATCGCGGCCACGCAAGGGAGAAGCTTCTGGTTGATTGATGACCTGACACCATTGCATCAACTTAACGATGGCGTTACCAACAGTAATGTTTTTCTATTCAAGCCAATGCCTAGTTATAGAATGAATGGTGGACAAGCCGGTAGAAGAGGACAACCCAAGACCGAAGGAATTAACCACCCCAATGGAGTAATGATCCATTTCTTTTTGAAAGACACAACAAAGGCAGTTGCCTCACTTGAAATCCTTGAAAATAACGGAACGCTTATCAAAAAATTTGCAACAAAGCCCGATAAGAAAATAAAAGAAGAGCAATTGCCAATTAAACCTGGGATGAACAAATTAAATTGGAATATGCGCCATGCCGATGCCGAAGGTTTTGATGGATTGATCATGTGGGCCGGTTCACTCACCGGGCCAAAAGTTGTTCCTGGAATTTATAAAGCGCGACTTACAATCAATGGAGCTGCAACAGAGACTGAGTTTGAAATACTAAAAGACCCACGAACAAATAACACGGTTTCAGATATCAAAGCTCAATTTGATTTCTCCATGGCTGTTCGCGATAAACTTTCTGAAACGAACAAGGCCGTTAAAAATATCAGGACAGTGCGCGATCAGATTAACCGAGTAACGGAACCCATGAAAGGCAAAGACGATATGAAAGAGGTGAACGAAATGGCAAAAACCATTTTGGATGATATCAAAAAAATTGAAGAAGCTCTTTATCAAACCAAAAACAAGAGTGGCCAGGATCCCCTCAACTATCCGGTGCGTCTGAATAACAAACTTGCTGCCTTGGGTTCAGAAGTCGATGGCAGTGACTATCCCCCAACAGAACAAGTGAAAATAGTTTACAATGAAGTAACAGAAAAAATTAATGAGCAATTGAATGCATTAAAGAAAGTGATGACCGATAAGGTACCTAAATTCAATGACCTTGTAAAACAGAAACAAGTTAGCGCGGTAACGTTGGAGGTGATGTAGTGTTGAGGAGAATTCAATGAGTCATAAAAATGGGAGACTAAATCAGTCTCCCATTTTTTTATCTAAACTCTTTCTATTCAAGTCAGGTGATCCGCAAATAAGGTATTATTGAATCAACTTCTTACCAATAAAATAGTAAAGCAATGGCCCCAGTAAGGGAAGGAAAATTACCGCAATGATCCAAAGTAACTTCTTCTCCATGTCCTTATTACCTTTCAAAATATCAAGAATAACTACCACATCAATGACTAGGATAATCAAACCAATTAGTCGGCTCATAGCGGAAGAAATCTAGTTCGACTCCAGAATTTTAAACAGCTCGTCAAGATTTGGCGTAACGATTATTTCCGTACGCCTATTCTTTTGTTTGTTCTGCGAATTGTCATTGGGAGCCAGCGGATAATATTCTCCCTTGCCGGAGGCAGTGATTTGATTGGCTGAAACTCCCGCCTTCGTCAATATTTTAGTGATGGAAGTGGCGCGCATTACACTCAAGTCCCAGTTATCCTGCATATAAGTTGATTTCTTTGAGATAGGAACATTGTCCGTATGACCTTCCACCATAATCTGAATATCCTTTTGATCTTTCAAAGCTTTACCCAGTTGTTGTAAAGCTGTAACACCCTTAGCATCCACATCAATACTTCCCGATCCAAACAGCAACTGTTCTGCAAGTGAAACATATACTTTGCCATTTTTTACATTCACCGTCAAGTCGTTCTCCTTAAAATTCAAGAGGGCGTTACTGATACTGTTTTTCAAATCCTGAACAGCTTTATCTTTGTTGCTGAGTATTCCCTCCAGCTCTTTTACTTTTTTCTCACGTTCAGACAAACTTGTGCTTAACGAGTCGTTCAGCTTCCTCGTTT
>JANOLM010000046.1:0-2510 GCA_031419815.1 Bacteroidia bacterium | reverse complement strand
ACCTGCTGCGGGGCCACTCACACTGAGTGGTGAGCCACTAAGTGCACCTACCACTACACCACCGATGATACCAGCTAATAATCCTGAAAAAAGTGGAGCCCCAGAAGCAAGTGCAATACCAAGGCACAACGGAAGTGCCACTAAAAAAACAACAACTGAAGACGGAAAATCCGTTGACCAATAATTTCTCAAATTCATGAATAAAGTCAGTTAATAATAGAACAAAATCTTTTTGGCCTGGCCAAAAAAAAGATAGTAAAGAGACAACTAAAAGCGCGCTGACCAGGCTTGAGGGGGCGGAGAAACTATTTTGGGGTGATGCTCGCTAAATACATGTTCCTGAAGAACGAGATACTGTAATGTTAATAATTCATAATGTTGAGACACTAAAAAAGTATATTCTGATTTAAAGTCATCTTCCTCTTCCTGCAAAGTGTTTGTAGGTGTTGTTTGATTTTCCTCTTCCAACAAACCCAGCTGCCCGGTGAATGATTGAGCAATAGCATCTTCCTTCTGAATTTTTACGCTATAGTAATTTTTTAGATTGATATTTTGAAAAATTATAGTAGCGGCAAAAAATGCGATGAGCATGATGCCAGAGATTGTTCTTCTATAAAATTCTTTTCTCCACATAAGAAATCAAAAATAGCATAAATCAATTTAGAATTCTATATTTTCTTTATCAGAAACTAAAACTGAAAGACGAAAATCCTAACAGTTGCCTCGAACCAAGCATTAATGATTACCGGGCTTTACCTGCCGATCATGGACACGATAGCAACTCAAAGTAAAATTCAACGGTTACTTTTACCTGTTATCGTAAAAATCGACTATCAGACCTGGCAAGAATATTTCACGAGCCCATGTTTCGTTAAACAGTTCAATTCATCACACGGGCACACTTATTCATATTCTAACTTAAAACAAACTCTATGAAAACAAACATTCTAATGATCTTGTCTATTATCGGTTTACTTTTTGGATGCGATCAAAAAAAATTAGAGAACGTTCAATTACAAAATAAAGTAGACTCGCTCCGCGAGGAACTGGAAACGAGTCGTCTATTAGCGCGAACTTTGCAGGACGTAGGTATTTTAATTGACTCCATTGATGTTAATCGCAAAATATTGCGTACAAGCATGGTGGAGGGTACCACTTTTGATGATTTCGTTTCCAGAATGAGTGACATCAACCGGTATGTGAAACAGACTGAGAAAAAGATTGATGATCTGGAGAAATCAGCAAAAGCTTCAAAATCCTCTGGCTCATCTTTTCTCGGTACAATTAAAAAATTGAGAGGAGATCTGGAAAAACGCAATCAGGAATTAGCTTCACTAAAAGAAAGTGTTGCCAAATACAGAAATCAAAATGACAATCTGATTCTAACGGTAAGTCTTCAAAAAGCCGAGATTGAAGACAAGCTTAGCCAGATAAAAATAAAGCAAGAAGAAACTACAAAGCTTGAAGGCCAGATCACGATGTTGCTGATACAATCTAAAATTGATGAAGCAGACTCGTACTTCGCCCGCGCGCAAGTAGTAGAGGAAACGGCCAAACGCACTAAATTTGCACCACGCAAGAAGAGAAATTCAAACATGGAGGCGCTGGAGTTATATAGAATGGCCGCGTTATTTGGCAAGGATGAAGCCCAAGTCAAGATCATTGAATTGGAAAAGAAAATTTAATCATGAATCAAACTTTCTTTTAGTAAAAAAGGCCATTACGGCCTTTTTTATTTTGAATTTACTTGAAATTAAAATCAGAAAGAGAATTAATGGACTGCTTAAAACTGAAAGCTCAATTATAGAATTTTCAATAATAAGAAAGGAGCCTTTCAGTTCCTGAAGTCAAATGCTTTATCTCCCTATTGTGCTATTTGTGCAATCTTGGCTAATGGAATGGAGTTTGCCAAAGAAGTAATCTCTCCTTCATTGGTATCATCCATCTTCAGCGTTAACAGTGTATTGTTCATGGGCACTTGCAATTCATAACTGGTTTTTCCTGTTTCTGAATTCACACTTTTTGTGAGCAATGATTTATAACCTTGAACTTTTATCTGCTTTTGATTTTCATCACGCATCATTCCGCCAAGAAGGGGAGTGGACAGCATCGCACTAAGCGATGTAATCATAGGAGAGTTGTTCATGATTTCAATATTCCCAGCTTTAGGAGACACACCATATTCGCGATGGACAAACAATCCGGTGATGGAGCCACTTCCTCCTGTTACATTATCACCTTTGGCTAGGTAGTCCAATGATCCAAGTTTAGTAGGAAGCATTTTCATGATCTCTTTGCCAATAGCTATGTCGAGGTCGCGAAGGATTTGCTCCATTGCAAAACGGGCATCCTCCAACTTTCCTGAACCATAAGCTGCTCTGGCCGAAGCCAAATTCTTATCGAAATCCTGAGCCCAAGAAATCATTCCAAGAAAGAAAAAATATAGAATCAATATTGTCTTTTTCATTGTTGTGGTATTTATTTTTTTCACTATTTGAATTGCTTCGCCT
>JANOLM010000045.1:0-5825 GCA_031419815.1 Bacteroidia bacterium | reverse complement strand
CTCCGATAATGAAGTAATGGCCAGCATGATTGGCAACTTTAACGATGGTTCGGTAAAAGGAAAGATTCAATTCGGCTCTGCCTGGTGGTTCCTCGATCAAAAAGACGGGATGGAGAGACAAATCAATGCACTTTCAAATCTTGGCATGTTAAGTTGTTTTATTGGTATGCTAACAGATTCAAGAAGCTTTCTCTCCTACCCACGGCATGAATACTTCAGAAGGATTTTATGCAACCTGATTGGCAAAGATGTTGAAAACGGAGAGCTTCCATCTGATGAAAAATGGTTAGGTAAAATTGTATCTGACATTTGCTATCACAACGCAAAAGCATATTTCAATTTTTAGCGATACCGAAATTTATTTATGCTAAAAAAACTAAACCGGGAAACGACAGGGATAAAACAAACCTACCCCGTCAAAGTTCTTCAGTTTGGTGACGGCAATTTCATGAGAGGATTCATGGATTGGATCATCGATATTTTGAATGAGAAAACAGCGTTTAGCGGTGCGGTACAAATCATCAGGCCACTAAGAAGGAGCAACATAGAAAAAAAGTGTGAACAAGACGGATTATATCATGTAATTCAAAAAGGTTTATTGAACGGGAACACAATTTCAGAAACACGATTAGTGACTTGTGTTGCCGGAGCTATAAATTCTTATACTGACTTTGAACAATTTCTAAAAACATCTGAAAACCCAGACCTTCAATTTATCATCTCCAATTCCACAGAAGCAGGAATCGTCTTTGACTCCAAGGATAAGAGCACTGATTCATTGCCTGAAAGTTTTCCAGGAAAAGTAACACTACTTTTATATCATCGATTTAATTTCTTTAAAAAGAACGGTACAAAAGGACTTATACTAATCCCTTGTGAGCTGATTGAGAAAAATGGAGATAAGCTTAAGGAAACTATTCTTCAATACGCATCACACTGGAATTTGCCTGATGATTTTAAGCAATGGACCATTGACGCTAATACGTTCTGTAATACGCTTGTTGACCGTATCGTTCCGGGGTTTCCAAAAGATTCTGTTCATGAAATCCAAAAAAGTATTGGCTATGAAGATAATTTAATGGTGATGTCAGAGCCATTTTATCTTTTGGTCATCGAAGCACCTGATCGCGTCAAGCAAATATTCCCGACCGAACAAGCTAGACTTAATGTAAAATTTGTAGATAACATTACGCCTTACCGATTAAGAAAAGTAAGGATACTCAATGGCGCACACACTGCCCTTGTTCCTATTGCTTATCTGCGAGGAATAAGAACAGTTAGGGATTCAGTCAATGATCCTTATGTGGGTGAATTTATTAGCAAGGCAATTGAAGAGGAGATTATCCCTACGCTAGACTTGCCAGAAGAGGAACTGAAAGACTTTGCTAATGACGTAATCGAACGCTTTCAAAATCCATTTATCAAACATGAGCTAATTAGCATTGCACTCAATTCAATTTCAAAATTTAAAGTTCGTGTACTTCCTTCAATAATAGAATATCAAAAAAGAACAGGGAGATTACCCGTACGCCTACTTCAATCATTGGCAGCGTTAATCGTATTCTACAGAGGCAAATGGCATGACGAGCCTATTCCGTTAAATGATTCGCCAGAGATACTGGACTTTTTTAATAAATCTTGGAGTTCAGGTACAACAGAAGAAGTTGTTCAGAAAGTTTTGTCAAATATTTCCTTATGGGATTGTGACTTAACACAAATTGATGGTCTGCAAAAATTAGTTACCACTTTCGTTAATACGTTAGTTACTCCAGAAATTAATTCATTTTAGTGGCACTCACTAACCGATAAACTTTTCCATCGGGCTTGGTTGTTATATAAAGTTCACCCTTACTGTCGCGGCCGAAGCGTTCATCCACCTTATCAGCACCGCAAAGTTCGGATAGCGTTTTGATCTGGCCGCCCAATGAAACTTGCCATTCCTTAATCGGTGCCTGACTTCCAAGTTTCAAATCCTTCGTCTCAACATAAAACAACCGGCCCTTTACGATATCGCCAAATATAAATTTTCCGAACAGTTGCGGTAACGCTTTACCCCTATATTCAAAACCTCCAGCTATTGCATTTCCCTCATCGTGATCATACTGTGCAACAGGATATGTGATGCTATACGTTGCATCATCTGAAGGAAGTGGATAGATGTTGTGCATATTCTGTGATGGATCGATGACAAATGTGCCTTCACGGATAGGCCAGCCACAGTCACTGCCAGGTTTAATGATGTACAAGCTCTCTACATTATGATGGCCAACATTGGAAATAAATATTTCTCCATCCTTGCTCCAGGTAATACGATGAGGGTTTCTGAAACCATAAGCAAAAATTTCTTTAACTGTTTTTGGGTTTTCACTTTCGGCAAAAGGATTTTTTCTCGGAATTCCGTAGCGACCGTTCGCACTGTTGTTACCGCTAGGGTCTATTCGAACAACACTGCCCCAAATTTTTTCCTTGCTATGACATAGAAATGGATAACCATTTTCTGCGCTTCCTCCATCACCAACACCCATGTAAAGGAATCCATAATCCTCATCTCCAGGTTTTGCAAGCGGATTAAAAACAATCTCTTGCACACCATGTATACCGGAAACCATATTGACTCTGAATAGCTCCCGGCTCTCCCCTGAAAACGAAAATGCTTTTGGGGTACTCGTCTTCCATTCAGAAACCACCCACTGTAGTGTTACCTTTATTGAATCGGGATAATCGAAATCTGCTTGGGCACTGCCAGGAGGTTCTGTGTGCGTTGTGTACAAAAGTCCATTCCTCATAAACTCGGGATGAAAAGCAAAACTTCCTAAACCTGTTGCCAGTCCGGGTTTATGAATAAACTTTAATTTCTCTTTATTCATATCCAGATAAACTTCTGGCTGCTTTCCTTTGATGTGATACAACTTACCTCGGAGATCCATTACAAATAATTCTCCTGTAGTTGGTTGAGCTTCTAACTTAGTAATTCTTGTAGATGGCTTCTCTTCACTAGAGGCTGGAATTTGCGTGAACAATTCAAGATTAACTACGATATCAGACATAGGGATCTTATCCGGTATTGGATCCTTCAGTGCATTGGGATCAACAAACTCTTTTCGTGGATTGGGTGCATTCTTTGTATGAAGAAAAGAAACAAGTTCTTTCAATTGATCATCTGTGTAAGCCGAGAAGGATGGCATCACTGTTTTATACTTTGAAAACAGTCTTGCTGCCCGCTCATCCCCTGATTCAATAACGGCCTTTGGATCCTTAATAAAATCTTCGATCCAATCAGTAGAGACTGCTTTTGTAAGACCTCCCAACTGCGGGCCGATGCCATCCTGCTTAAAACCATGACATGCCGAACAATTTTGAGCAAACATTACTTGTCCGTTGGCAATAGTCAATGAATCAGTTGATAGAGAACCGGAATCGGAAGATGTACTGGTGCATGCATTGGCACACAATAAAACAAGAATACTAATTAATAAGTTAATGCCTGTCTTCATAATCTCTTCATTGTGCGTTACAAAAAAATATTTATTTCAGTTGCTCCAGTGCCTTAGTCGCATCATCTACAGGAAGTTTACAGACTTTATTTCGACATACATAAATAATGGTCTGCCCTTTTACATACTTGTCTTCCAATAAGGGCAGGTTTTCCTGATTGCCCCCCATAAATAGTGTAGTAGGTATATAGTGCCCTAACATCACTCTAGTTTTTTCCAACGCACCATCTCCAATTATGGCTACTTCGTATGGTTGGTAGGTGATCAACCCCATTAAACTTCCCCAATTGGCATAGTATGGACCATTCTTATCAATATCTTCGCTAACCTGACTTAGCATAGTTTTACTCATCTCCCGATAAGAATCCTGATCGTAATACTCTCCAAGTCGGTACAGCACTTCTGCTAATACTGAATTGGAAGAAGGAATAACATTATCAGTAAGTTCCATTTTCCTGGCAATAAGATCTTGAGATTCGTCTGAAGTATAATAGAATACTCCACTTTGCTTATCACGAAAATGAAGAATAGTATAATCACAAATTGAACGTGCCCGCTCAAGCCAATGAATGTCATACGTGGCTTGATACAAGTGAATAAAAGATTTTGCTAATAGTGCATAATCATCCAGAAAAGCATTTATAGAAGCTTTGCCGTCTTTACAGTTTCTCCATAACTGACCTTCCTGGCGAATCAAATTTTTCTCAATGAAGCTGGCATTTTTCAGGGCTGCCTTAAGATAATTTGGATTGCCAATAGCAAAATAGGCATCAATATATCCATTTAGCATCAAGGCATTCCATGAGGTAAGTATTTTATCATCAAGTGATGGTCGAATGCGTTTCTTTCGCTCATTCAAAATAACATTTTCTGCATCGTCAAGTATTCTTTCCCATTCCTCTATAGTCATCAAATGCTTAAGCGCAAAATCTTTGTTTGTAGTTTTCGTATAGAAAATATTTTTATTGTCCTCCCAATTACCGGAATCTGTTATCTGATAATACTCCACGAATAAATCGGCTACCTTTTTCGCTAAAATTTTTTCAATCTCTACTTTTGTCCAAACATAAAATTTTCCCTCCTCTCCTTCACTATCCGCATTAAGTGAAGAATAGAAACCACCTTCCGGAGATGTCATTTCGCTTTTTATAAACTCAAGGGTCTCTTGAATAACTTCAGAGTACATTGGATTTTTGGTTACTTGATACGCATGGGCATAAAGACTAACGAGCTGACCATTGTCATAAAGCATTTTTTCAAAGTGAGGCACCTTCCAGTTTGCATCAATTGAATAGCGAGCAAAGCCTCCTCCAACCTGGTCATAAATGCCGCCTCGTGCCATTTCATCAAGGGAAATAGTGACTGCCTCCAATGCTTTTTTATTACCAGTGAGATAATTGTTTTGCAGCAGGAATTCCCATACGACAGGCATCGGGAATTTTGGAGCACCTTTTAGGCCACCAGATTCGTAATCAAAGTAGGATTGCCAGTTAAGAAAAATATCCTGATAAGTTTTTTGATTATAACTGCTTTGGTTGTCGTCTGGAATTGTAATTACGTCATGGCTCCGAATACCTTTGGTAAGGGCTTCGGCTTGCCTTACCATACTTTCATTATCCTTCTTGTAAGCTTCTGAAATCTGATGGAGCACTTTTACCCATTGATCTTTTGGGAAATAAGTAGCAACATAAAAGGGCTTTCCGTCTGGCAAAGCAAATGCATTCAATGGCCATCCGCCATTGCCTGAAATTAATTGCGCGGCATTCATATAGATTTGATCAATATCAGGACGTTCTTCCCTATCGATTTTAATGGAGACAAAATTTGCATTCATCAAACGAGCCACGGACGTGTCCATAAAGGACTCCTCTTCCATCACATGACACCAGTGACAGGCAGCATATCCTATACTAATGATCAGCGGCTTTCCTTCATTCTTGGATTTCTCTAAAGCTTCCGTTCCCCATTCATACCAATCAACGGGATTATCGGAATGTTCTTTTAGGTACGGACTACTGGCCTGAGCAAGGCGGTTGACCTGTTGATCGCTTACAACTTTCGGATCGCAAGCTGTCTGCAAAAGCGATAACATACAGAAAAGTAGCAGATGAATAGTTCGCATCGTACAGAATGTGTAATGGGAAGTTGACATTGAAGTAATGGACATAGCCCAACCTTTGCCTATTCCACTTTTGTTGATCGTCAACCTATGCACAATATTTTACTATTAACATCATTGAACTACTTAGCCAACGCTAGACCTGAAGCTTGTGTTGGAATAGCGACTGTAAATAGTCTAAGTCTTTCATTATTGATACTGATTAAAATAGC
>JANOLM010000044.1:0-2632 GCA_031419815.1 Bacteroidia bacterium | reverse complement strand
CGGGCAATCTACTCCTCCCAAATGAGTAGAAGCATACAGAATCTGTTTATTTCCTTTCAAGAAAAATGAACAGGTAGTTCGGCCTTGTCCTGTGCTTATCTGCTGAGGCTTTGCTCCGGAATTCAGGTCCACTCCCTCAATAGGCATGTAAAAAATTTGATCACATTTAAGTCCCCATGCTGGATTGTTCGATTGAAAGCTTACCATCTTGCTATCAAAACTCCAGTATGCTTCCGCGTTGTCACCTCCAAAGGTGAGTTGACGCATATTGGCTAAATGGTTTTCTTCAGGATACTTAACTGAATCACCAGCAACAACTTTTTGGTTAGTTAAAATTGAGGTCTGATCAAATGAACACAACATCGCTGTCAAACACACAAGGCTCAGAATGGAAATCTTCATCATAATAGAAATTTTTGCGCGAAGTAAAGTGGAATGTCGGATGAATAATACCCGAGGAGGAAATATAAATGTCTTCTTTTCTCAATTCTTGTTTACTACCAATTTTATAAAAGTAGGCAGTAGGCACAAAGCAATAGGCAGGTAGTAATGGGTTTAAAAAACTTGATAAATATTCAAACGTTGGTTATAATCAGTACTGCCTACTGCCCTTGCTTACTGCCTATTTTTTTCAAGCTGCTTTCGCTGGTTCTTCTTCCTTCAATATTCGCCTGATTATTTTTCCAACATTAGATTTAGGGAGTTCGGTCCTGAAGACGAAGTATTTCGGAACTTTATAATTTGTCAGGTTCTTATGACTGAAGTCCCTAAGCTCTTCTTCAGTAAGACTCTGATCGCGTTTAACGATGAAAGCTTTTATTACCTCACCAGATTTTTCATCCTGCACCCCTATTGCCGCGACCTCCAAAACTTTAGGATGACTGGCTAGCACATTCTCGATCTCGTTCGGAAAAACATTGAAGCCCGAAACCTTGATCATGTCTTTTTTCCTGTCAACAATCTTGAAAAATCCATCAGCATCCATCACTCCAATGTCGCCTGTACGAAACCATTCACCGTCAAAGAAAACACCTGCGTTGTCCTTCTGCCAGTAACCTTTCATGACCTGAGGCCCTCGCGCACAAATTTCTCCTCGTTCTCCCTGCGGCAATTGATTTCCGTCATCATCAAAAATAGCCACCTCCGTGCCAGGCATAGGTATACCAATTGTTCCCAATCTATGTGTACCATCTAATGGATTGCAACACAATACTGGAGAAGTCTCACTTAAACCATAGCCTTCAACCAACGCAGTGCCTGTAACTTCCTTCCATTTTTTTGCAACCACATCTTGCACGGCCATTCCACCTCCTACTGCTCCTTTCAATTTCGAAAAATCAATTGTTTTGAAAGCTGGATTATTCAATAGCCCATTGAAGAGTGTATTTACTCCTGTCACGATGGTGAACTTATGCTTCTTCAACTCTTTACAGAAGCCAGGAATATCACGTGGGTTTGTAATCAATACATTTTTAACACCAGACGTGTACATCAAAACACCATTTACCGTCAAGGCAAAAATATGATACAAGGGTATTGCTGTGATGATAATGTCTTCGCGGTTAGGCGACATATAAGGTTTAAACCAGTGTGTAATCATCATGTTGTGAGCAATGATGTTTCGGTGCGAAAGTTGGGCACCTTTTGAAATACCGGTCGTTCCTCCTGTGTATTGAAGTACTGCCACATCCTCTACTTTTATATCTGGTTTAACATATTTAAGAGTAGCGCCCTTCTTCAAAACAGATTTAAAGCTTATAGTCTTAGGAATGTGATAATCAGGAATCATCTTCTTCACCCGCTTCACAACAAAATCAACAATTGCTCCTTTTACCGTTCCAAGCATGTCACCCATCTGAGTAACGATAATATGTTTAGTTGGAACTTTGTCCAGAATGGATTGAAGATTGTAAGCAAAGTTGGCAACTATCACAATGGCTGATACACCAGCATCTTTAAACTGGTGTTCCATTTCACGTGGAGTGTAAAGAGGATTAGTGTTTACAACTATTAATCCGGCCTTAAGTGAACCAATAAATGCAATTGGAAACTGAAGAAGGTTAGGCATTTGAATTGCAATCCGCTCACCCTTTTTCAAACCAAGCTCACTCTGGAGATAGGCCGCAAAACTTGTAGAATATCTGTCAACTTCAGCAAAAGTTAACCGAACGCCCATGTTTTCGAATGCCACTCTATCACTGTGCCTGGAACTGGATTTTTCAAACAACTCAATTAAGGATTGATACTCAAGCGGGCCGATTTCATGTGGCGTGCCACTTGGGTAACTTTTAAACCAGGGGTAATCTTTCATAACTACTTAACAAAATCCTAAATAGCCAAAAAATAATCCCTTTCGCAATCGTTAGCTGATAGTTGTTGGAAACTCAATTGCTTTGAAACCAGTACGAGGTCAATAAAAAAAACCCGGCTACTATTCCGGGCTTTTCAATTTTAACCTACTCGTACTAAACCTTTTGCTGTAGAGGGAGGCTTCGAACCTCCACGGGGCAGTTAGCTACAGGACATAAGAAAACTTTTAGTGGTCAACCCATTACCCTGCGTTTATCCTTGGTTCCCCACCCCCGAGACAGGGGGGCTTGTCTGCCAATTTCAACACCCTACATTGTAAATA
>JANOLM010000043.1:0-18114 GCA_031419815.1 Bacteroidia bacterium | reverse complement strand
CTTTTGCCTGGTGGATATTTATAAAGACAAAAATGCGTATTGGTACGACAGCCAGTTTAAAAAACTTCCGCGTCCGGCACACAGAAATTATTTAGGGCAGATTCAAAATACCATGCAAGAAACCAATCATTACGAATTGGCCCTTGGCACACATTCACGCTCCGGTCAGCAATGGGATATTTGGGAGGCTGTATATTCTCCGCAAGGAGTAGACGGTTATCCAAAAAGAATTTTCAATAAAGAAACCGGAGTGATCGACAAAACCGTGGCGGAGTATTGGAAAGAAAATTTCGACTTACGCTATATCCTTGAGCGCGATTGGAAAACACTTGGCCCTAAGCTGGAAGGGAAAATTCACATCTATTGTGGCGACATGGACAATTCTATTTGAACAATTCAGTGTATTTGATGGAAGACTTTTTGAAGAAAACACAAAATCCTTTTTACAAAGGTGAAGTTGACTATGGCGATCGTGCGGAACATTGCTGGAATGGAGACCAGACCAACCCCAATTATGTTTCTCGCCTTCGGTACAATACCATGTACCTTCCAAAAATTTTGAAGCGCATCTCAGAGAGTGCCCCTAAGGGCGCAGATACAAAAAGCTGGAAGTATTAGAAATAAAAGCCACAGATTCACTGATTTAATCTGTGGCCTTTATTTCATCCGCTATAGATTTTAAAATGGGCTAGCCAAGGCAAGAGAAAAGAACCATACCATCAAGGCTACGGCTATTCCAATGATCAGTGTAAACTTTCTGCGAGTTGACATACTTATGAACGACTTGTCAAAAGTATTCAAGGGTACAGTTTTCGTGAAATTGTAGCGAGCGAACTGACGGCTATTCAAGCTAAAATGTAGAAGAAAGGAACTGAACCGTTTCGCCTTAATCCTTTAATTGTCGCAAATAAAGTTGAATTGTATTTTCTAATCCAAAATACAGCGCATCGCTAATCAGTGCATGTCCAATCGAAACTTCAGCCATAAGCGGAATGGATTGTTTCAGATACTTTAAGTTGTGAAGGTCAAGATCATGGCCGGCATTTATTCCCAACCCTATCGCATGGGCAACCCTGGCCGCTTCAACATAAGGTTTGATTGCGCTTTCTTTATGTATCAAATAGTGTGAAGCATAAGGTTCGGTATAAAGTTCGATGCGATCGGCACCAACATTTTTCGCACCCTCTACCATTTTTGTTTGGGGATCAACAAAAATTGAAACACGTATGCCCGACTTTTTTAGTTCTGTAACCACCTCTTTTAAAAGGCTTTCATTTTTAATGGTGTCCCATCCCGCATTGGAAGTAATTGCATCCGGCTTATCCGGAACAAGAGTTGCCTGCTCTGGCCTTACGTCAAGCACAAGTTTTAAATATCGTTCATCCGGATAGCCTTCAATATTAAATTCAGTGGTCACCACCTTTTTTAGTTCAAGTACATCGCTGTGGCGGATGTGGCGCTCATCCGGGCGGGGGTGCACGGTAATGCCGTGGGCGCCAAAGCGCTCACAATCCATCGCAACTTTAATTACATCAGGATTATTTGCTCCACGAGCATTACGCAGTGTTGCTATTTTATTAATGTTAACAGAAAGTCTTGTCATGTTTGCTACAGATTTATCAAATGCCTTTTAATATCACCTATAATCTTAAGGTGCTGGTCTTCTCTTTTGTAAGAGATTTTCATAAGCCTAATCTGTGAATCTGTGGCTATTTAACCTAAATTTCGGATCAAAATTACAAACAACTTATCCAAACCATATGGCCATGAGTTTAAAACAACAAATTGATAGTGACATTAAAACCGCCATGTTGGCAAAGAATAAAGATGAGTTAACTGCATTGCGAGCCATAAAATCAATGATCCTGCTGGCCGAGACTGAAAAGAGCGGCACGGGCGAACTTACCACGGACATTGAAAGTAAACTTCTAATGAAAGCCGCAAAGCAGCGAAAAGAGTCTGCTGAAATCTTTCAGAAGGAAGGCCGCGAAGATCTGGCTAAAACAGAACTCCTGGAGTTGGAGGTGGTCACTCGCTATTTGCCAAAGCAACTTTCGGAAGGTGAGCTTCAAGTGGAAGTAAAAAAAATAATTGAACAAGTGGGGGCAAAAGGTCCACAAGATATGGGCAAAGTAATGGGTACAGCAACCAAGCAACTCGCTGGCAAAGCAGACGGAAAATTAATTTCTGAGATTGTTAAAAAACTTCTGGCCTCTTGAGTAAAGCGGATATTTTTTTAGTGGTGCTAGCAGCCTTGGGTGCATTCAGCGGCTACAGAGAAGGGTTTCTGATGGAGTTGTTTTCACTGGTGGCAATTGTGTTGGGAATATTTGGAGGTTTTAAATTGATGGGAGAAGGAATGCTCTTACTGCAAGATCAGTTTAATGCAGACACGAAAGTGCTTCCATACATTTCGTTTGTTATCATCTTTTTGGTAATCGTCATTGCCGTTACCCTTGTGGGCCGAATGATCAAACATTCTATTGACAAATCTTTTTTAGGAAAGATGGATCAACTAATGGGGATGATACTTGGAGGATTTAAAACTTTGTTCCTCCTTAGTGTGGTGATCTGGATTGTGGATTCCCTGGAGTTCAATTTTAAAAGTGAATGGACAGAAGGTTCCTGGTTATACCCCTTCACAGCCCAACTTGCTCCAAATCTTGCCGCCTGGATTGGCGATTTCATCCCTGTTTTCAAGGAAATTTTCAGGCAGTTCTAAGGTTCGGTTTTTTTTAGTTACTTATCAGGAAATTTTGGTTATGGGTCTTCGTGTGAAAGAGGAAAATGAGTTTAAATATGTTGACGAAGGGCAAGGCCAAGTGCTCATATTACTGCATGGCCTTTTTGGCGCGCTCAGCAACTGGGAAGTTGTTGTAAACCGTTTTTCTCAAAACTTCAGGGTAATCATTCCAATGCTTCCCATTTATGATATGCCCATAAAAGAAGCTGGCCTTGATGGCCTGAGAAAATTTGTAGAAGATTTTGTGATCCTGAAAAATCTTGACAACATGATCATAATGGGCAATTCGTTGGGCGGTCACGTGGGATTATTATATACACTCAGCAATCCTGATAAAGTTGCTAAACTTATCCTCACGGGAAGTTCGGGGTTATTTGAAAATACTATGGGTGGTTCCTATCCGCGCAGGGGAAGTTATGATTATATTAAAGAAAGGGTAGCCTATACCTTTTATGACCCCCAAGTTGCATCTAAGGAATTGGTGGATGAGGTTTTTGAAACCACCAGGAGCATTCCCAAGTGTATGCGCATTGTGGCAATAGCGAAATCTGCCCAGCGAAATAATTTAACGCAAGAATTGCACAACATTAAGGTTCCCACGCTGTTGGTTTGGGGATTAAACGATACAATCACGCCACCCATGGTCGGGCACGATTTTAACAGGTTAATACCAAATTCAGAGTTGAAGTTTATTGACAAATGCTGTCATGCCCCAATGATGGAGCAACCTGAGAAGTTTAATGAAATAGTGGTTGATTTTTTAATGAGATGAAGTCTTCCAAACCCTGATGCCAATAGATGATTTAACATGATAGCCGAGGAACTAATCAACCACATGATACCCCCGCTTAAAGTAACGGACGATGCGCATAAAGCGATTGTGTGGATGGACGAGTTTCGGTGTAATCATTTGCCGGTGGTAGAGGATGGAGAATTGCTTGGGTTTATATCAGAAGAAATTATTCTTGAATCGAATGACATTGAGAAGAACCTGGGTGATTTTGATTTAACTGGAAAGGAATGTGTTGTTTCGCTCGAATCGCATTTCTATGATATTCTAAGAATAGCAGGAGAAAATAAACTTCAGATTGTAGCTGTCCTAAATGACAATCATCAGTATGCTGGAGTGATCACGGTGCAAGACATCATGGCCTCGTTTGCACAAACGGCTGCTGTTAAAATGCAGGGAGGCATTCTTGTGCTTTCAATGGATCTCATTGACTACTCAATGGCAGAAATCAGTCGCCTGGTGGAGGAGAATAAAGCTAAAATTATCAGCAGCACCATGGTAGAAGATACCATGGATCCAGGAAAAATTAAATTGACTTTGAAAATCAATCAGGTGGACTTGTCACGGATTGTTGCCACCCTTGAAAGATTTAGCTATCGCGTCATAGGTCGTTATCAGGAAATCCGAAAAGAAGCTGACGACAAAGACCGTATTGATATGCTGCTTAAGTACCTGAATATTTAGTCGTACCAGAAGTTTCAACCCATGCGAATCGGAATACACGGAAAAGAAGTACAAGGCCAGGCAGCCCGATTCAATGAAAAGATATTTGAAGATCTTCAACTGAAGAAAGCCGACCTTCATGTTTCCGCAAAATTTCTTAAGCACATGAAGTCTTCTAAGCTTAAGTCATTGAAGCTGGCCTCCTTTGAGCCGGGTGATAGTTTGAAAAATTTTGATTTCTTTCTATCGCTGGGTGGTGATGGCACACTCTTGGAAACCGTAACGTATGTTGGCAAACACGAGATACCCATTCTTGGAATAAACACCGGAAGACTTGGCTTCCTTGCTACCACCAGCCGGGATGAAACCGATGCCGCCATAGAAAATCTTTTTAAAGGAAACTACAAAATTGATGCGCGTACTGTTTTAGAACTGGAATCAGACGCCAAACTTTTTGGAGGGCTCAACTTCGCGCTCAATGACTTCACCATAATGAAGAAAGATACTTCCTCCATGGTGACCGTCCACGTTTTTGTGGATGGCGAATTATTAAACTCTTATTGGTCGGATGGTGTCATTGTCTCCACGCCTACTGGCTCGACTGGCTATTCGTTAAGTTGTGGAGGACCTCTTGTTTATCCAAAGTCTGAGAGTTTTATCATAACCCCAGTTAGCCCCCACAATCTTACCGCCAGGCCTATCGTTTTATCAGATAATTCAAAAATCTCATTTCAAGTTGAAGGCAGAAGCAAAAAATTCCTGATATCCCTGGATTCAAGATTTGCATCAATTGATGAAACGATAAGCCTAACCCTTAAAAAGAGCCCATTTAAAGTTAAGCTGATTCAATTGCAAGGCAACCATTACTTCAAAACCCTTCGGCAGAAGTTAAGCTGGGGACTTGATCTGAGAAATTAAATTTTCTCGATTAACTGTTACATAGGTCGCGGAAACCTGATATACACCTTAGAATCAGAAATGGTTTAGAATTCAGGTTAATTTTATAGTTTTGTGGTTCGGCAAATCTGTTCATTATGAGAAAGTTAGCGTTGGTGTTGGCCCCTATTCTATTGGTTGTTTTTCTAACAACCGATTCAATGGCGCAACTGAATAGAAAAGCCATCAAAAAAAATAACAAGCGTATCTCTCATTTTAAGGGAAAAAAACAAGGATTTACTAAAGACAAGAAGTACAACTCCATTGGATTTTCAATAAATGCCCTAAACTATTATGGAGACATTGCCCCTCGTCCCCAAACTGTAAGCACCGACATTTCCTTTACGCGACCAGGGTTTGGCCTCAACTTCGTACACAGATTTGGGCCGCGATATTCTCTGCAAGGTCAATTTATGTATGGCATATTGAGAGGCTCTGATGCTAGTTCAGCCAACCCCACCGATGAAAATGCACAATATCGTTTCAAAAGAAACTTATCATTTCGCAATCAAATAAAAGAGCTCTCAGTAGTTGCCGTTTTTGATTTATTTGAAAACGAAGCTACCTATATCAGTCGGGTGAAATGGACACCTTATGCCTATCTTGGAGTTGCTGGTTTTATAAACGACCCTCAAGCTCAAGCCCCTGCAACAGATTTGAATGGTGCACCTTTGGCTGAAGCTGGTAAATGGGTAAAATTAAGAGCCCTTGGAACAGAAGGTCAATATTCAACACTTGACCCAACGGACGTAAATTTTGGCATAAAGCCATACAAAGCAGTACAGATTGCAGTCCCTTTTGGAGCTGGCGTACGATTTAGAATCAATGAGGTAATGGATTTGTGGGCGGATATTGGATTTCGCTACACATTCACTGACTATATAGATGACGTTAGCCAAAACTATGTTGGTCTTGATAAACTAAAGACACCTTTGGCTCAAGCACTTTCCTACAGAACAAATGAAGTTCCGGGGCAACCGTTAAAGCCAGTTACAACCCCAAGTGGCATAGTAGTGGAAGCTGGTTATGGTTCTGAATATCCAGACAACGTTAGAGGAAGCAAAAATGACCGTGACATTTACATGGTAACGAGCATTCGCCTCACGTATATTTTAGGAGCTACCTTTCATAAAGCTAAGTTTAGATAATGACAGGCAGCTTTGGCCACACACGGAGTATTACAATCATAGGAAGCCTTCTTCTATCAGCACAACTTTGCACAGCACAACTTTCTCAACGCTCAGAATTTGGTTTTGGTGCAGGCGCATTTAATTATACCGGAGACCTTGTGCGCACCTATAATATTTTGAATTCAAAACCAGCAGGTACCGTTTTTTATCGAAATAATATTAGTAAGGTGGTTAGTTTCAGAACTGCTTTAACGGGAGGTAAGCTGGCAGCAAGTGATAAACGACCGCTGGATAGCTTTGCACAACAACGTGCCAGTTCATTCAACCTATTTATATTGGAAGCCTCAACTGTTTTTGAATATCATTTTCTGGATTGGAGAGATGACAAACGAAGGCTAAGATTTTCTCCCTATCTCTTCGCGGGCTTTTCTCTTTTTATAATTTCGGGCAATGGGCCAAAAAATGCGCAATACAGTAATGTTCAACCCGCCATCCCATTTGGGGGAGGAATTAAATATGTACTCAACCCAAAATGGTATCTGGCCTTTGAGGTGGGAATACGCAAGACCTTTTTTGATTACCTTGATAATATTTCAGATGGAGACCTTTCTCTAAAAAATTATCAATATGGAAATCGGTACGATAATGATAATTACATTTTTACAGGGATAACCCTGACCCGTACCCTCTACGATATTCCGTGCCCCACCAATCCTTATCGTTAATTCAACTATTTCGCCCCCGCTAGCATCACTTGACTTAAGGGATGAATCGGGGACACAAATTGGCAGTGTTTAGTTTAAAAAATTAGGCTACTTTTGCACCCCTGTGGCCTCTTTTAAGGAAAATATAGACTTTAATAATTTGCCTAGGCATATTGCCGTTATCATGGACGGTAACGGACGATGGGCGACAGGAAAAGGTGTAGCCAGGATATTTGGACATCGCAATGCGATACAGGCTGTTAAAGATATAACAGAAGGTTGCGGTGAGTTGGGCATCAAAGTTTTAACCCTCTATGCTTTTAGCACAGAGAATTGGGGGAGGCCAAAAGATGAGGTAGAAGGCCTCATGGAGTTGTTAGTTAACACCCTGAAGAAGGAGATAAAAACGCTTCATGAGAATCAAGTGAAGCTCATTACAATTGGAGAAATAGGTCACCTCCCAAAAGTATGTCAAGAGAATCTTTTAGAAGCAGTAGAAGCAACAAAAAATAATAGTGGTCTCACGTTGCTATTAGCGTTGAGCTACAGCGGTAGATCCGAAATAATAAAAGCGGTGAAGAAAATTTTCAAAGATGTAAAGGCAGGCACCATTCAGGAGGAGGAAATCAATGAATCCATGTTTGGCAACTATCTTGAGACGGCTGGCTTCCCCGATCCGGAATTATTAATCAGAACCAGTGGCGAAATGAGAGTGAGCAATTTTTTACTGTGGCAAATAGCCTATACCGAGCTTTACGTAACGAAAACATTATGGCCTGATTTCCGCAAAGAAGATTTATACGAAGCTATTTGCGCCTATCAAAAAAGAGAAAGAAGATTTGGTAAAGTATTAGAAAGAACGGTGTAAGTGATGAAGAGATTTTTTTCGGTTTTAATCGTATTTTTTTTAGCTGTCACTGCTGTTTTTGGTCAATTCAGAAAAAGCCGCGACAAGGCTCCTCAGCAGGCCAGTGAATCCAATCTTAATTACGCAAATCCAACAGAATATTATATCGGAGGAATTGAAGTCACGGGTCTTAATGTGCTGGACAAAAACGCGATGATTTCGCTTACCGGTTTAAAAATCGGAGATAAAATAAAAATACCGGGAGACCAAATTTCATCGGCAGTACGGAAACTTTGGAAACACGGGCTGGTCGGTGATGTTCAGGTTTTAGTTGAACGAATTGAAGGGCAAAATGTATTTCTGACGGTAAAGCTTTCAGAGCGGCCCAGGCTTACCGAATATTATTTTTCAGGAATAACAAAAGGGCGACAGTCTAGCTTGAAAGAAGATCTCACTCTCATTAAGGGTAAGATTGTGAATGATGCCATGATTCGCAATACGGAGCTTACCGTAAAAAAACATTTTACTAAAAAGGGGTTCCTAAATACTACTGTTAAGGTCTTTCAGGAATTGGATACACTTAATCGCGGTGGGATAAGGCTGAGAATTGATGTGGACTTGAAAACCAAAGTGCGCATCAACGAAATTCTCTTTGAGGGCAACAATGAAATTAGCTCCTCTAAATTAAAGAAGCCTTTGAAGAAAACACACGAGCATGCCCGCATAACGCTGCACCGTGTCTTGCTGGGAATGTTGTTCGATTTTAAACCCAGAAAAGTGGTAGAGGTTCTGGATTCAAGTTATCATGTAAGCTGGCGGGAGGTGAAGGAGTTTATTAACCGAAATGTCAAGCTAAATTTTTTCAGCGGATCAAAATTCATTCTTGCAGAGTATGATGCCGACAAAATCAAGTTGATAGACTTCTATAACACCAAGGGCTACCGCGATGCAGAAATTATTTCAGATACCATCATAGCCCATGACAACAAAAGCATTGACATACATTTTAAAATCTCTGAAGGCAGAAGATACTATTTCAGGAACATCATTTGGAACGGCAATTACCTGCATACCACTAACACACTGAATAAAATCCTTGACATAAAAAAAGGTGATGTCTATAACAAAGACATGATCGACAAAAAGACCACATTCAATCCTAAGGGTGCTGATATAAGCGGACTTTATATGGATGATGGCTATCTTTTCTTTAGCGTAAAACCAGTAGAAGTAGCGGTGGAAGGCGATTCAATCGATATTGAGATGAGGATTTTTGAAGGTGACCAGGCCACGATTGATGAGGTAATTATCAGTGGCAACGAACGTACAAGCGACCATGTAATCCGCAGGGAACTTAGTACTGTGCCAGGTCAAAAATTCAGAAGGTCTGACATCATTCGCACGCAACAACAACTATCTTCAATGGGGTATTTCAATCCGCAGAAAGTGGAACAGGACATTCGGCCAAACCCCTCGGAAGGGACTGTTGACATAGAATGGAAAGTGGAAGAACAATCAAACGATCAGATAGAACTTTCCGGTGGATGGGGCGGCTATTTTGGATTTGTAGGTACGGCAGGTATCTCGTTTAATAATTTCTCCCTGCGAAATATTCCTCACCGCGATAAGTGGAGACCCCTTCCTGTTGGTGATGGGCAAAGGCTTTCGCTCAGAGCACAAGCCAACGGAAAAGCTTTTCAAAGCTATACGATGTCCTTCACTGAGCCATGGTTGGGTGGACGGAAACCAAATTCATTTACAGTAAGTTTGAACAGATCCATTTCAAGACGACCCCAAGCCAATTATGAATTCAATGACGAATCTGTACTCAAGCAAACTGGCGCCACTGTAGGGCTTGGCAGAAGATTGGAGTGGCCAGACAACTATTTTTCGCTCACTAACTCACTGTCTTTTCTGGTTTATAATTACAAAAACTATCCTGGCTTACCCGCTACTGGGGGAAGAACCTATGACTTTAACCTCAACACCACGCTGGCGCGCAATAGCATTGATAATCCCATGTACCCAACGACAGGGTCAACCATTTCACTTAGTATGATCCTTACGCCTCCCTATTCTCAGTGGAGAGATCCAAGTTATTATACCGATATAGATCAGCGATACAAATGGGTTGAGCAGAACAAATGGATGTTTGATGCCAAGTTCTATTTAAAACTTTTGGGAAGTTCTAAACCCAATGGACGCAGCTTGGTATTGGAGAGCAAAGCACATTTTGGATTTATCAATACCTATTCCAGCTTTTTACAGCCAGGTCCTTTCGGGCGATTCCTGGTGGGTGGTGATGGATTGGCCGGAGGATTTAGCTCGTTCGTATTGGGCCAGGAGATTATAGGTTTGCGAGGCTATCCAAACAATCAGATTACACCTCCTCTTTACGCTCAGAGAAATTCAGGTCAACAACAAGACACTCGAATAGAAGGAGGAATTGTTTATAGTAAGCTTGGATTAGAACTGCGATATCCTGTTACAACAGGCCAGACGGCCACTATCTATGCTCTTGTTTTCACGGAAGCAGGTAACAACTGGGGTGACTATAAAGACTTTAATCCTTTTAGCCTCTATAAGTCGGCTGGATTTGGCGCCAGGATTTTTATGCCTGCTTTTGGCCTGATCGGATTAAACTGGGCATATGGATTTGATGCTCTTCAGGTCGGAAACCAACCCGGAACTAAAATTAGCGGTTCTCAATTTCACTTTACAATAGGCCAACAACTCAGGTAAAATGAGGTTTTCTCTATTAACCATTGTGTTTTTTGGTTTGGGCCTGAATTTTGTTTCAGGTCAGAAGTTCGGCTACATCGACTCGGATTTTATCTTAGGAAAAATGCCTGATTACAAAAAGGCACAGGATGAAATTGAGCAGCTTTCTGTAGGATGGCAGAAGGAAGTGGAGGAAATGCAAAAGAAAGTGGAGGGGCTTTATAGCAGTTACCAGGCTGAGCAGGTTCTTTTAACTGAGGAAATGAAGCAGGATCGATTAAATGATCTTAAAAAGAAAGAAACTGATTTGAAGGAATATCAGAAAAAAGTTTTTGGATTTGGAGGCCTGTTTTTTTTGAAAAAACAAGAATTGATTAAACCTTTACAGGACAAAGTATTCGATGCTGTTGAAAAAGTAGCCAAAGCCAATCGGGTAGCAATAATTTTTGATAAAGCCGGTGAACTTGTAATGATTTATACTGATCCGCGGCACGACTATACTGATTTTGTATTGGAAGAGCTTGGATTGGGTGATCCAAACGATAAGATTAAATAAATAACTAACTAACAACTATAATGAGAATACTTCTTGTTTTGATTTTTTTAGGTTGCGCTTCTGCTGCATCTTACGCGCAAACACAACCCCAACAGTCCACAGTTCAAAAAATTGGCTATGCCGATTGGGATTATATTTTTGCACAATTGCCTGAATACAAACAAATCGACTCCGAGCTAAAAACTTTTGGGACACAGTTGGAAAACCAATTAAAGGCAAAAAGCCAGGAATTGGAAACAAAGTATAAGGCCTATCAAGCCATGCCCGCAACTACACCCGATGCCATCAAGGCTGATAAGGAAAGAGAGTTGCAAGGAATGCAGGAAAGTATCCAGAAGTTTCAACAAGATGCCCAAACCTCTTTGCAGACGAAGCAGAACTCTTTAATGGAGCCTGTTTTCACAAAGGTGGGTAAGGCAATTGAAGATGTGGCAAAAGAAAATGGTTACTCATTTATTATTAATCCTCAACTTATTGGAGGTGGTGATATTCTTCTTTACAATGACGAAAAATATAATATCTCAGCATTGGTGTTGAAGAAGCTTGGCGTTACTGTTGCAGCAACTCCTGTAACAAAGCCTAACTAGGAAATTGCAGCCAAAATTTTTAAAGTTTATAGCCACGCGAGACGCGTGGCTATTTTATTACTTTTAATTTATGCAGCCAAAGACTTTAGCCCAAAATGATTTTATCGGAGTGCTCGCTCCAGCTGGAAAAATAAAAAAAGACAGTCTTACAATCGCTATTTCCGTTTTGGAGACCTGGGGGTTAAGAGTAAAAACCGGTAAGCATATTTTTAGTGAAGCACATGGCTACTTTTCAGGCACTGACGATGAAAGATTTCAAGACTTTCAGGAAATGTTGGATGATCCTAAATTAGGCGCCATCATTTGTGCACGTGGTGGTTATGGCACTACACGAATTATAGATCGGCTAGATTTCACTCATTTTTTAAAATACCCGAAATGGATTGTTGGATTTAGCGATGTTACTGCGCTGCATTTAAAACTTTATCAACTCGATTTTGAAAGTATCCACAGCGCAATGCCCATCCAATTTCCCAAACCAGAGCACAAAGAATCCATTGAAAGTCTTCGGAAAATTTTATTTGGTGAAGGTGTCTCGTTAGATGCTAAGCCATCCGCGTTTAATCGATTTGGCGCTGTCTCGGGACAAGTAATAGGTGGCAATTTGTCGTTGCTCGTTGATTCGTTGAGTACGATAACAGAAATCGAAACATCAGGAAAAATTTTGATCATTGAAGAGGTTGGTGAGTATCGGTATAAACTTGACCGGATGTTCACCCAATTAAAGCGGGCTGGTAAATTAGATCAACTGGCAGGCCTAATAATTGGACACATGACTGATATTCATGACACAGAAGTAAGTTTTGGACAGACTGTTGAAGAAATTATTTTGGATAAAACTAAAGACCATCCTTATCCGGTAGCATTTAACTTTCCCATTGGCCATGAAGCACCTAACTTAGCGTGGAGGCACGGAGCGAAAGGAACTTTGAATGTTAGTAATGAAATTTCCCAATTAACGTTCGACCTCTAACTTGAAACTTTAGACTTAGAACCAGGAACTCTTCCATACCCACCACCTCCTGGAGTTTGAATGACGATTCGATCACCTTCACTTACAGTAGTGCTATCCATCCCTTTTAGGTTTTGAACAAAACTATTCTTTCGGATGATATACTGTTCCCCAGATTTGCCCGATGCACCACCTTTCAGGCCGTAAGGTTTTTCTATTCTATGCTGCGAGAGGATATTTATTTCCAACGGCTCCTTAAAGAAGATCTCACGCGTAATGCCATTACCACCCTTCCACTTTCCTTTTCCTCCTGAGCCTTTCCTGATTTCAAATTTTTCGAGTCGCACGGGATAACGCAGCTCCAAAATTTCCGGATCAGTAATCCGTGTGTTCGTCATGTGTTGATGAACTGCATCGGCACCGTTAAATCCCTGACCTGCACCCGTACCGCCACAAATTGTTTCGTAATATCCAAAATGCTCATTGCCAAATAAAAGATTATTCATAGTGCCCTGACTACACGCGGCCAGTTGAAATGCTTTGAGCAGGTTATCTGTCAACCGTTGACTAACTTCAGTGTTTCCGCCTACTACGGCAGGAAGTTTATTCATATGTTTAAAATCAGGATTCAATAGCCCGTGAGGCAAAATTAGTTTTACTCTTTCCATAAGGCCCTCATTCATAGGAATGGGTTTGTTCACCAGCAAGCGAAGTACATATAGCACCACACTTTGAACAATGGCTTTCGTAGCGTTGAGGTTTCCAGGATGAATGGATGAAGAACCACTAAAGTCAATGATCAGTTTATTTTGCCTGACATGAATAGCTGCATTCAATTTTGATCCATCATCCAATCTCTCAACTGCTTTGAAAGATTTGGAAGATAGTTGCTTCAACTTTTCATTCAATAATGATGACGCATAGCCGCGAAGCATTTGCATGTACGAAACAACTTGAGTTGATCCGTGCTTCTTACATAGTTCTTGTAAGGCTACCTCACCAAAATTAACGGCAGCAAGTGCTCCATTTAAGTCGGCTTGATTTTCTTCCCAGAGGCGAGTAGGATACTTTGACACTGTAAATATTTTCCTAATCAACTCCCACCGAACCACTCCTTTCTTCACCAAATGAGTTGGAGGGAGAATAACGCCCTCTTCTTCCAATGAGGTTGCATCTGCCGGCATGGAGCCCGGTTTCTTTCCGCCAATCTCAGCATGATGAGCGCGATTTGCTACATAGCCTACTAACTTTTTATTGGTATAGACTGCCTTTATCAACGTAACATCCGGTAAATGAGAGCCGCCAAAGGCTGGGTGGTTAGTAATGATTACATCGCCTTCACCAATTTTTATTTCTTTCAATACTTCGCGAACGCACACACCTAAACTTCCGAGATGCACGGGTATGTGCGGGGCATTGACGACCAGGTATCCTTCAGGGTCTAGCACTGCACAGGAAAAATCCAGACGCTCCTTTACGTTAACAGAAAAAGAAGTTCGTTGCAGTAATGCCCCCATTTCCTGGGCAATGGAAGTGAAGCGATTGGTAAACAATTCCAGCAATGCTTCATTGCTGTGCGAACTTGATTTCACTTCAATACTGTTTCTCTTTTGAAGAAGCGCGTTATTATTTTCATCCAATGAAAACAGCCAACCTGATTCAACAATAGTGGTTGAATTGTGACTGGTGACTACTGCCGGCCCTTCAATTTGTGACCCCGCCATTAATTCTTCCCAATGATAAATTAGGACATTCTTCCAACTTCCACCTGAAAAGAGTTTTTGTTTTTTGTTTGAGTTTGGATGATACGACTTTTCAATTTTTGCTTTTCTTTCAGTCACATATCCTTTCACGGCAACAATTACTTTCACAGACTCCAACTCGATTTCGCGTGTCTCTAACCAATGTCCGAAAATTGATTCATATTTTTTTTGAAATGCTTCTATGATGGTCTCGTCCCTCTCGTAGTTTATCTCAATCGTACTTTCCTGTCCTTTGAACCTGAGAAAAAGAAGCTGCTTGAGAAGATGAATTTCTTTCAATGGATAACCACTTTGCATTAATTTTCGAGCACCTTTTTCCTTTAGTTCTGTTACAATAGAGCTAAGTTTTTCTTTGACTTCATTTAACGGACTTAAAATCAGCTTCTCTTCAAATCGCTCAATAGAAGCGTGCCCAATTCCATAGGCGCTGAGCAGGCCTGCATCATATGGAATAAGTACTTTTTTCATGTTCAGAATCTCTGCTAGTTGAATAGCATGTTGTCCTCCGGCACCTCCAAAGCTGAGTAAGGTGTAATCAGCAGGATCATGACCATGTTGAATGGAAACTTTCTTGATCGCCTCCGCCATTTTTTCATTCGCGATTTGAATCAGCGATTCAAGTACCGCTTCTGCTGAATGAGTTTTTCGTGTCGCTTTCTTGATTTTCTGCAGGAGACCTTTTAAAGCATGTTCGGATTTGAGGCGATGAAGTGGTATCGAAAAAAATTCAGGATCAATTCGTCCAAGCAAAAGATTAACATCGGTAATTGTGAAAGGCCCGCCCGCACCATAACATGCCGGACCTGGCGATGCGCCTGCACTGTGCGGCCCAACGGTGAACTTGTATCCATCAAAATCACAAACAGATCCTCCACCAGCTGCAATGGTTTCAATGGCCAGCGATGGCGATAAGATTTTTAACTCCCCTACTTTTGATTCGTATCGATAATCAAACTCCCCATTGTATAGCGAAACATCCGTGCTGGTACCACCCATGTCGAATGTAATAATGTTATTAACACCAGAAAGCCGTGCGATTGAAGCTGCACCAACCACACCACCAGCAGGTCCGCTAAGTAAACTATCTTTTGGATAAAAATTAGTAGCGTCCACTAATCCTCCTGCGCTGGTCATTACCTTCAAATCGGCATTCGACAATCCAGTTTTAATTTTATTGATGTAACTGTGAATAATTGGAGAGAGGTAAGCATTGGCTACAGCTGTTTCTGCACGCGGTAAAATTTTTACCTGACTTGAAAGTTTATGCGAACAAGTGACGAAAGGAAACTTAGATTTTAACAGCTCGTCAAACAATTGATTTTCGTGTGATGGGTTTTTATAACTATTTAAAAATGCTATGGACATTGATTCAATCTTTTTCCTTCGAAGGATTTCAACAATTCTTTTTATTTCCGTTTTGGATAGCGGGTTTAAAATGTTTCCGTTTGCTTCTATGCGTTCGTCCACTTCCACTACAAGATCATACAGTGGTTTCTCTTTAATTATGTTCAGTGCAAAAAGATCAGGCCGTTGTTGGTTGCCTATACGTAAAAGATCTTTAAAACCTTTGGTCACCAGCAACACTGTCTTCGCCCCTTTTCGTTCCAGAATGGCATTGGTTCCTCGCGTTGACCCTAGTTTCATCTCAATCGAAGGAAAGGCTTGTTCAAGGGATGTTTCTGTCAACAAGCGGGCAGCAAGCACAGGCACCTCTTCATGGGAGGTAATTTCAATTGTATGATCATTGAATTTACCTTTCATGGGCACGGTAAGCGTGATGATATTCTCCTCAAAATTTACGGCTTGAATTTTTAAGGAAATGATTTTAGAGCCTAGAATAGCAATGGAAAAATTTTTAAAAATATCTTTTTGAATGGGCCAATAGAGTTCAACTTTTAATGTACGAGAATCGGGCTGTGCCACAATCTTGCCGCGCAGCACACTATTGCTCAATACTTTTAACCGCTTAAAATTTCCTTGTGGGGTGATGGCTATACAATCGGTGAAGGTGCCACCGGTGTCTACCCAAATTTTCCAGGAGGGAGTGGGCATTAGTCTTTGATCGAAAGCACGATTTCTTTTTTCGCCATGCGTATGCCGAGTGCCTTAGTAAATTCCACAGAGCCATCAGGTCGGTCTTTCAGGATGGGTTTGGTATATAGTATAGAATCCTTGCCCAACTTTTGAATGTTGTCATTTAACTCAACCTGGCCTGTTCCAGCAATGTAGGCCTCTATGATTTGTTGCTCAACAGCCCGGCTGGTGGAGTCACCGGGTTTCATGGAAATGATTTCTACGTTGTAAATCCTTTGAAGGGAATCTAAAAAAATACGGTTGGTTAAATCGCGATCTCTTTTCTCAATCAGTTCGGTGATTGATCTTCCGAGTGCAAAAGAAGCTTCGGTCAATTCAGAATCGGTTACACGTTTCAACTGACCTTGCTCGATGCTTTCACGCGCTTTTTTTCTTTGCTCGTCCGTAAGTGTTCCGCCACAGGCGGTAAGAATGAGTGCAATAAGAATAAAATGTTTCATGCCCCGATAATATCTGCGTGAAGTTAATCAACTCAAGCGACATCCTGAGGCGAGGAAAACATGTTTGTCAACACCCGCCTACGCTAAAGCTTCGGCAGGCAGGGCTATCAAAAAGCAAATCATCATCGTCTATTTTCTTAACTTTGCCCGCCCGATTGCTATTATGGGGATTGAATTTGAATTATGATTGAGAAACTGGAAGAAATAAAGCTCAGGTTTGAAGATGTTGGCCAGTTGCTGGCTCAGCCGGAGACGATGAAGGATATAATAAAATTCAGTCAGCTGAGCAAAGAATACCGCGACCTGGAGAAGGTGGTTAAAAAATATGATGCGTTTACCAAAACTGTAAGGGGGATAGACCATGCCAAGGAAGTGCTGGAGACGGAGAAAGACCCCGAGATGCGTGAGCTGGCCAAAATGGAGTTGGATGAACTTTCACCAAAGCGTGATGCATTGGATGCGGACATCAAAGACTTATTGATGCCTAAAGACCCGAACGATGACAGAAATATAATCCTGGAAATTCGTGCGGGAACCGGTGGCGATGAGGCCTCATTATTTGCAGGCGATCTTTGGCGAATGTACCAGCGCTATTGCGAAGAAAGGGGTTTTAAAATGTCGGTAATGGATGTAACCGAAGGTACAGCCGGAGGCTACAAGGAAGTGATCAGCAGCATTGAAGGCGAAGGCGCGTACGGAATTTTTAAATATGAATCGGGCGTGCATAGAGTTCAGCGTGTGCCGGCCACGGAAACACAAGGCCGTGTGCATACGTCAGCGGCATCAGTAATTGTATTGCCTGAAGCGGAAGAAGTGGATGTTGAAATTAATCCGGCCGATATTGAAGTAATCACGTCACGCTCTGGCGGTGCTGGCGGGCAGAACGTAAACAAAGTGGAAACGAAAGTGCAGATGACACACAAGCCTACTGGCATAGTGATCACCTGCCAGGTAGAACGCTCACAGTTGGGCAACCGCGAACGCGCTATGGTGATGTTGCGCGCAAGACTTTACGAGCGCGAAGTAGAAAGGAAACAAGCAGAGGTGGGGGCATCGCGCAAGAGCCAGGTGCGCAGTGGCGACCGTTCAGAAAAAATAAGAACCTACAACTATCCACAAAGCCGGGTGACCGATCATCGCATTAGCTATACCCAACATAACCTGCCTGCTGTTATGAATGGTGATATC
>JANOLM010000042.1:0-10128 GCA_031419815.1 Bacteroidia bacterium | reverse complement strand
GAATCCCAATGAAGTTCCACAGCCAGAGCACATGGAATGAACTGGATGTGTGGGTGAATAAATTGGGTATTGACCCGATGTACACTATACGCGCAGCCACCTATTGGCCATCTGTTATGATGGGTGTGGATAAAGATTTTGGAACGGTGAGCGAAGGCAAGTATGCCGATATCATTGCAGTGAGGGGTGATGTACTGCGCCACATGGCGCTGCTGCAAGACGTGAAGTTGGTGGTGAAGAAAGGGAAGCGGTATAAGTAATAGAATACTCAACGATTCAAAAAAAATCCGGATTTTCAACCGGGCTTCTCGCTGCGTAATCTGTTTAGCCAATCACTCTATAAAACTTAACCCCTATGAAACAATAAACAGACCTGCTATAGCAAGAACTTTATCGGGTGTAAGAGGCTCATCAAATGCTTGTGTAGCAATTGTTGCGCTGTACCCAAGCGTGGTAACATCGGCTCCACCATGTACTACATTCTCTTCACCTGCATATACTGCAGCAGGAGAACCGACATTACTTGTAATCCATCCTTTCTCTGCGCGCAATCTCCGAATCATTGAAGCATGCCTTGCTTCTACAGAATGAATCTGAAGTGCGGCAGTTAAGACAACATCATTGCCCATGAGTTCGGCTGCTCTTCCTTTATAAGCACGTACACCCGTATCCTCAAAAGCCTGAGACAGCGCTAGAAATGTCTGGTAGTTAGTAAACACATCTGCGTAAGCGCCTTTTGCTGTAAAATCAAATGTAGGTTTCGAAACTGGAGTTGCACCTAAAGAAGTTATGACACTCTTCAAGAAATTTACGTGTGCAGTCTCGTGCTTGCTCACCTGATCAAAAATTACTCTTCTATCTCCAGGAATTAATCCAGAGGCAGCCAAGCCGCGTGTGTAAAAGTCACACTCTAAATATTCGAGCGTAAGAGCAAAGTTGAGAACTTCTGTTATTGATTCCTTTGTGCCTCCATAAGCTTTCTTAAACATTCCACCCATTGCGATTGGAAGAGCTGCAATGGCTATTTTCTTTCCGAAAGAAGAAGCCTGTTTAAACATATCTCTTCTTGAAAACCGCTCGTTTACTTCGGGATCGGTTTTTTCTATTTCTTCAATTATTTTATAAATATTCATGATTTCAATCGTTTAGTTAATTAAGAGGGAAGCTTATCAAATTTTACAGGTGTAACTACATACTTACTTGCTATAGTCAGTACTTCGGTAGGAGTTCTTGATACATCCAAACCTTTATCAACAGTAACAACATCATCACCTGCATAAGCAGCCGTAAACGGACTGATCAAATCACGAATGGCAGAAGCATGTCTTGCTTCTACTGATACAATCTTTCCTGCAATCAATAAATATTCAGGATTTGTAATGAGCTGACCTGCTCCATTGTAAGCCGAAACCCCCAGATCTTCAAAGGCCTTGGCTGTCCCAAGCACGGAAGCACGATCATTAAAGTTGACTGAGCTCAAATCAAATTCAACAGAAGGAATAGCGTTTGCTGCGAGAGCGGCTTTAAAGAAGTCGCGGTGTGCTAATTCATGATCCCT
This sequence comes from Bacteroidia bacterium, assembly GCA_031419815.1. Classification (GTDB taxonomy): domain Bacteria; phylum Bacteroidota; class Bacteroidia; order Cytophagales; family Cyclobacteriaceae; genus ELB16-189. The sequence goes on along the minus strand of JANOLM010000042.1, from coordinate 8,570 downwards.
TATTTCCGTAAGGATAGTTGTTTCCGCTGCTGTCATGCCTGAATAAGGGCTTGACATTACCTTCACATAGAAGGCAGCTTCAAGTTGTTCTAATAGATAAGCATAATTTAAAATGCCCGTGTCACCATTACCAAGGTCGACTTCTGTCCTCCCATTGGTTTCTTTTACATCATCGCATCCCGTTACAATCAAACCTGTAACCGCTGCTGATGCACCTGCGTACCTTAAAAAAGTACCGCGCGTAATGGGCAGCATGAGTTTTTCCTTCACCCCACCCCTCCTTTTCTCTACCTCTGCCAAATTGTTTATCATATTGTTAATGTTTATTTGTGTTTCAGCCCCACACGAAATGTGTGCCTAAATTTTTGGGATAAAAAAAGATATATATTTATCTGTGTAGAGGCTCTGATTTAATACATATATGAAACTTTTTGTATCACAGGTTTCTTATGATGGTTAATATTTTCCACAGGGTACGTATACACATTGAGTATAAACTTCCATGATTGGTAAACTTTAAAATGAGTTCTATAATTCAAAAGACAATAGCTTCCATTGGGCTTTAAGATGACAATGATTGAAGTGCTGATCGAATGATTGCTGAATACATTTTTATTCTTCTAATAATTCTTTTACGTAGATTTTACGACTTTAAAAATCTAAGAAGAAAATCTAAGCGTTGCCTTTTAAAAGTTGGGGGAATGCTTAAAAAAAGCCCTTCATGTTATTCTAAAAACTATGTATTATCGGGTAAGTTTAGAGTTACCAAACGGTATAATGGTTATGAGCGGTAGCTGTGGGTTTTAAGTATTGACTGGAAGTTGTTTGCTAAGCTTTTACCTCAGTCATTCCAACGAAATGGAAGCATCCGGGGTCTAATGGAAAATTTAGTACCTTGTGATAGCGCAATTGTATCTGAATATCATTCAACCTTTCGCGTATGAAAAAGAATAGACTTTTAATCATCATAATCGTTTTGGGATCGATTTCATTCCGCTGTGATCCATTTGAAAATCTGAGCCACACCGAAACAAAACTTGAGCTTCCAGAAACGCCATTTAACTACAATGTGGCTGGTGCAACCGATCAGCAGGTTACCCTTGGTAGAGTTTTGTTTTATGATCCACGCCTTTCTATTAACAACAGTGTTTCGTGCGGCAGCTGTCATAAGCAAATACTCGCCTTTTCTGACAACACAAAATTTAGCAGAGGCTTTGAAAACAAGGTCACTACACGAAACTCCATGCCTATTCAAAATATTGTTTCATCAGGCTTTCAGTCAACCCTTAGAAAAGCAGATTCACTAATAGTTATACATGACGGTACATCAAAAGGCCAAGATCGACCAGGAGGCTACCTGCCGGGAGTTGTAACACCACCAGATTTCTTTTTAAAATCGACTTCTTTATTTTGGGATGGCCGCGAAACCGAGTTGGAAAGCATGGTCACCAAGCCCATCATGAACCACATTGAAATGGGAATACACGACTTAGAGATGCTGGTGCAAAAACTTTCTGCCGTACCCGAATACAAAACTCTATTCGTCAATGCATTTGGTGAAGAAGAAATTACCAGCAGGCATCTTGCGCTGGGATTGAGTGCTTTCCTATTGAGCATTCGCTCTAATCAATCCAAGTTTGATAAAATATTTGGTGTTGGCGAACGCCTTTCTGGGTTGGAAGAACTAGGCCGCGATATGTTTTTCAACAAGTTCAATTGCAACACTTGCCACAAGGTTAATGGCTTCGCAAACATCGGCCTTGATTTAGTAGCTCAGGATGCAGGGAAGTTTTTAGTAACAGGAAATCCTCAGGATGCAGGTACGTTTAAGATACCTTCGTTAAGAAACGTTGAACTGACGAGCCCCTATATGCACGATGGTCGCTTTAAAACATTGGACGAAGTGCTGGAGCATTATAGCAGCGGAATAGTCAACAACGTGAATCTGGATTCTCGCCTGAGAGGATTGGATGGCAATGCCAGGCAATTAAATATTTCGGTTTCGGAGAAGAAAGCCATTATTGCCTTTTTAAATACCCTAACGGATTATCAGATGATAACAGATCCCAAGTTGTCAAATCCCTTCAAGGCCAATTAATCTTTTAATTTAAAAGGAGGTAACAGCGCCTCATCATTTTTAATAAATCCTTTTTTGAAATGAAATATCTGTCAGGTATCACTGCTCTTATTTTCTATTCATTGTTTGCCAACGCTCAATCACCGCTTTTTGAGAAAGGCTATTTCGTTGATGTAAATAATATAAAAACAGAATGCTACATCAAAATAGAGGAATGGAATGCAGTACATCGCATTAGCTATCGATTGAGCAGAAAAGATTCGGCAAGCACTAAACAAATTAATGAAATACGTGAGTTTGGTTTGAACGATCAGTTCAAATATATCCGGGTAAAGACCAACATTGATATATCTGGTGATGAGGTGGGTTTGCTAAGCCATGAAGAAGGCCCGGAATGGCAAGAAGAGAATTTATTTCTACGGGCATTGGTAGAAGGATCGATTAACCTATACCTATTTGAAGTAAAGGGTTTGAAGCGTTATTTTTTCAGCGAAGGCTCTGCCGCTGTGGAACAACTCGTGTTTAAAAAATATAGAACAACAACGGGCGTGCAAACCAACGTTACCTATCAGCACACACTGTTTAGTCGTCTGAACTGCATGGACAGTACTGAAAGATATTTCAAGTCAATAAGATATAATGCAATTGACCTGACCCGGCTTTTTGAAATAATAAATAAGTGTGAAGGGGCAACGACAATAGTCTACGGAATTCCACAAGAACCAGATGTTATAGAAACAAATGGAATGCAATTGACATCGGTGAAAAGAACAATAAGTCCTCAGGACAAAAAAAAGCCAACGACACTATCGAACCATTACTTAGGCATTGTGGCCAATCAGTTGCTGCGACAGTTATTTAACTTTGGTGGAAACAATAATTCTTTTAGTGCTCCTTACCTGCTTCAGTATGCTATCAATGCAAAGAAGAACGGTAAAGGAGTTAATATAGGATTGACCTACGACAAAAATTCATTTACGGATGTCTCTAACGGGGCAACGCGCAAAACAAATAACCGGATTATTGCTTTCCGTATAGGTTATGATAGAAAAGTGGATTGGGGAAAAAGGTGGATTGGTATTTATGGGTTTGATTTGTTACAGGATGGATCTAAAAGTAAAACGGTTAGCACTCCTGGCTTTACGATTGAGACATCTTCAAAAGGTTGGGGCATAGGCCCGCGGTTTGGCATTTTGTTCCGTGTAAGTGAAAAAATTCTTTTGGGAACGGATGCAGCCTATTACTTTAAGGTCTCAAAAAGTTCTCAACACTTTCCTGATCAATCGCGATCAACCCAAAAGTCAACAAACTTTAACCTCAGCCTTCCGGTTGCTTTGTTCCTGACTATTAAACTCAAGGAATAAACATCACTCACTCCGCAACGATTTCACGGGATCATTCGATGCAGCTTTGAACGATTGAAAACACATCGTTGCCCACGCAATCAAAAATGCAACTAGGCCAGAAACTAAAAATAGACCAGCACCAATTTCTGTTTTATAGGTGTAATCTTTCAGCCACCACTCTATTCCATACCAGGCCAACGGTGTTGCCAACACGAATGCGATCAGCACCAGCTTACCAAAATCTTTTGACAGCATAAGCACGATACTGCTCACACTCGCACCAAGCACTTTGCGTATTCCTATTTCTTTGGTGCGCTGTTCTGCAGTGAAAGAAGTTAAAGCGAACAAACCAAGACAGGCAATCAAAACAGCGAGGCCTGTAAAAAGGCCAAAGACTTTTGCCAACCTTGTTTCGGCAGCATACATATTACTAAAACGTTGATCCAAAAAATAATAGGTGAACGGTTGGCCAGGTGCCATCTCTTTCCATTTGGTTTCTATCATTGAAATAACCTCCTGTGCATTTTGTGATTGAAAGCTGAAAGAGATCATGCCATCAGGTTTTTTCCATAGGAAAATCATGACAGGCGTCACATTTTGCTTGAGCGACTCAAAATGAAAATCCTCCACAACACCCACTACGGTAAGTGATCGCAGGTTTTCTTTATCGGGCCCTCCATCTTTACCATCCCCGTACGTTTGGATTTTACTGCCGATGATACTTCCTGAGAAATGGAATGCTTTGGCGGCCGCTTCATTTAAAATAACAGCCGTTGAATCGGAAGGGAAATCGCGCGAAAAATCGCGACCATCTTTCACGTTCATGCCAAGGGTTTTGATGTAATCATGATCCACGCCCCAGTTCTGCAAGCTCACCATATTTTCCTGAGCCGTTTCTTTGCCTTCGGCCCACCACGGTGTGTCGCTGCGCCATGTCCCCGCCACGGGTAGGTAACCGGAAATGGTGGCGTTCAATATGTTGCTGTTTTGTTTGACTTCTTCCTTAAAGGTCTTTCGGTTATTGCCCAGGGCATAAGAATCATCAATCATTATTACCTGATCTTTATTGAAACCCAGTTTTTTATTTTGGATGTAGTTCAGTTGTTTGAACACAGCGATTGTACCAATCACCAAAAGAATAGAAACGGTAAATTGAAATACTACTAATGAACTGCGGATGACTCCACTTTTCATGCCCATCGCCACATTGCCCTTAAGAACGCTCACGGGTTTAAATGCAGAAAGGAAAAAAGAAGGATAAATTCCTGCCATAAGCCCAACCACAATTGCGGCCAGGAAAAGCCCGGCATATAATTTTACATCGCCAAACGGAATGGATAGCTCGCGGCCAGAAAGCTGGTTGAATAATGGTAACAGAAAATAGGCCAGCGCAATGGCCAGCACAAAAGAAAGTAAGCTCAGCAGAGTTGACTCTGCTAAAAACTGCGCCATCAAATGCGAGCGGAAAGAACCCATCACCTTTCTGATGCCAACTTCTTTGGCACGGTTGGCTGAACGCGCAGTGGACAGGTTCATAAAGTTTATGCACGCAAGTATCAGGATGAATGTAGCTATGGCTGAAAAAAGATATATGTATGTGATGTCAAAGTTAGGTTCGAATTCCCCCAGCAGCGAACTCTTCATGTGAATATCGGTGAGCGGCTGCAAAGTGTATTCCATTTTGTTTCCGGCTTCCTTAAATTTTTCGGGCGAAAAATCAGCACCCAGCATTTGAACAGCCTGAGGCATTACAGTTTTAAGCACCAGATCAGGAAATTTCTTTTCGAGATCAATAGGATTAGCACCTTCACGCAACAACATGTAGGTTTGAAAATTATTGCTGAACCATATTGGCGTTTTGGCTTCTTCCAAACCCTCCATCGCTATTAATATATCGAAATGAAAATGACTGTTGATTGGCATGTTTTGATAGACGGCTGTGATTTTCACATTTAGCTCATTGTCCAAAATCAAAGTTTGTCCCAATGCGTTTTCGTTAGGAAAGAATTTTTGTGCGATACGTTCGCTGATGGCGATGGAGTTTGGTTCGGTCAAAGCTGTTGCCGCGTTGCCGGCTATTACAGGTACATTGAAAATTTTAAAGAAATCCTTGTCAGTCCAGATTACTTTGTCCTCTTTGATGTTTTCTGTCGTTCGCTTCACCAGGTAAGAGCCTCGCTGGCGAAAGCGTATGGCAGCTTCTACTTCGGGATAATCAGAAACTAACTTCGCAGCCATGGGTGCGGGCCCCATGATCATGTTCCAGTGGTTGCCACCAAATTGAATGTCAGAATGAATCCGATAAATGCGGTGTGCATTGGCGTAATGCCTATCATAGCTCACTTCGTTAAAAACGAAAAGCAGAATGATAAAACAAACCGCAATGCCAATGGAAAGCCCGGCAACATTGATAAAAGAATAGAACTTGTGCTTGCGCAGATTGCGGATAGCAACAGTTAAATAATTTTTAAGCATGAGTTTTACTGTTTTATTTTCTACTTGAAGAATTTGCTTTTGAGTTGCGCGCAGCCCCGTGTTGTGACCAAATGAACACAACACTTTATGATACGCGTCAATAAACTTTTTATTCTGAGTCATTTCTTGTTCCACAGCTGAGCACACATGATCGATCAACTCTTCCTGAATATCATCGGCTACAATGCCGCGATAGTTCAGGTCTTTGATGATGTAATTGATATGGTCGTTGGTTAACTTCATTATTCATAGTTGACAACAAAAAAAATTGTCAAAATTTTTGTCAATGCTATTTGTCAACTGTCAGTTAATTTGGACCTGAAGAACATTACTCATCGTTTTAATAAAATCGATAAACTCGTTCACCCTTTCCTTGGCAAGACTTCGGCCATCAGTTGTAAGCGAGTAATATTTTCTAACCCGTTTGCCCATCATCACCGTTTCGGTTTTGAGTACACCCTCTGCCTCCAACTTGTGCAGGGCAGGATAAAGAGCACCTTCTGTTAAGAGCAATCGCTCTTCAGATAACTCTTTTACCCGTTGTGTAATTTCATAGCCATACATCTTGCCATGGTCTTTTAAAACTTTAAGTAATATGGTTTGAAGGGTGCCTTTTAAAAGTTCGGGAGAATGCATAACAGCTTAATACATAAGTGAATTATGCATCTAAACGCACGTTGATATTGCTTGGTTGCACCCACCATGCCTTTTTTACGTAAATTGACTCCGTCATGAGAGCCATTTACCTGTTCATTCTCCTTTTCCTGGCCTGGTGCGTCATCTGCGCACGCTGGTATATGTTTAGCGTAAAAGGATTAAGCACTGATCCTGTTCATTTCGATCCACACGAAACCACGCTAGCCATTGTTGAAATACTGTTCATGGTGTTGGTGGCTTTTCTGCTGGGCTTTACCATTGCCTGGCTATTGCGCGAAACAGGATTTAAGCAAAAGCAAAGTGTAATTCACGAACTTCAGTCGGATAGATTGGTCATTCAAAACATCTTGCGTGAACAGAAAGAACAAATCGCCAAACATGAGCGAGAGCTTGCTCGACTGCGCGAAAAATTATTAGAGAGCTCGCGCGAAAATGAAAAGCTTAAGACAGTGTTGGAAGAAAGCCGAAAGAAAGGAATTGAATCAGAGAGAGAAGTGACTATACTTCAATCAAAGATTCAACAATCCGATTCCGAGCTTGGATTGTTGCGGTTTCGCGTAAAGCAAATGGAGAACCAAACCATTGAAAACCAACAAGCGAATCAAAAACTGCAGGCCGAACTGGAAGAATGCAAAACGGAAAGAAGGTTTGAACGAAAGGAACCTGTCTTTTCAGATTTTATAAGCGACCAGATTCTTCCTGGCATTTCTGCGGACACAACAAATGATAGGGATGACCTAAAAGAAATAGGAGGCATTGGGCCTGGCATCGAAAAGAAGCTCAACAGTCTGGGTATTACTACCTTCAAACAAATCAGTGAGTTTACAGTTGCCTCATCCAAACGCATCTCTAACGGCATCAAATTTTTCCCAGGCCGCATTGAGCGCGACCGCTGGGTGGAGCAGGCATCGAGGCTTTATTTGGAAAAGCTCAGAAAATAGTTTCTGAAAACCCATCCCCCGCTGCACGCAAAAAAACTATTGAAGTAGTATGCATGCATAACAAATTTTCTTTACCTTCGTCATCGTTGAAAAAATGAAAAGGGAAGAAACCGTAGACTATAATATCAAGGCAGCGTGGCATTCCATCGCCAGAATGTACAATCAACAAGCATTGAAATATGATGGTACCATGTCCATGGGCTTTGCGTTGTTGAACATTCATTCAGAAGAAGGAACACCGGCAACTAAAATTGCTCCTTTGATGGGATTGGAAGCCAGAAGCTTAACCCGGCTGCTAAAGTCCATGGAGGAAAAGGGTCTTATTTATCGTAAAGCAGACAAGATGGATAAACGGTCTGTAAGAATCTTGCTGACGAAGGAAGGGAAAAAAATGAGGGAAAATTCACGCGAGACTGTTTTGCGATTCAATGAAGTGGTGCGGCATGAAATATCAGATCAAAAGCTCAATGTATTTTTTGATGTATTGCAGAACATCAATCAGATTATTGAAAAGAATAACGTTTACGAAAAGATACCAGTATAAATAAGTTAATCGTTAATGGGGACTGAATGCGCTCACAAATACGATTAACGGATAACAGTTAACGATTAACTAATTATGAACCGTACCATCCGCAAAGTAGCCGTATTAGGATCAGGCATCATGGGCTCGCGTATTGCCTGCCACTTCGCCAACATCGGAGTTGATGTATTACTGCTTGACATCGCGCCCAAAGAACTTAACGATGATGAAAAGAAGAAAGGCTTGACACTTGATCATCCTGCGGTGAAAAATAGAATTGTCAATTCCGCTTTCGATTCAACACTCAAGGGAAGTCCGGCACCGCTTTTTAGTAAAAAGTTTGCCTCCCGGGTAAAGCTGGGCAACTTTACCGATGACATGTCCAAAATTAAAACCTGCGATTGGACAATTGAAGTGGTGGTTGAAAATCTCGACATCAAGAAAAAGGTTTATGAGGAGGTAGAGAAACACAGAACACCGGGAACACTTATTACATCCAACACATCAGGGATTCCTATCCATTTGATGGCAGAAGGAAGAAGCGAGGATTT
>JANOLM010000041.1:0-2357 GCA_031419815.1 Bacteroidia bacterium | reverse complement strand
GTCTGGCCTGCACCAAATATGATCACTCTTGATTTTTTTAAAATAGCATTCTTATAGTAGGTGAAAATATACTTGACTAATAGTCTGTAGTTGAACAGAAACAGAAATGACGAGAGGGAGCTTATCAACACTACTGAATAGGGTATGATATTTCCTACACCATTCTTAAATGAAATCAGATTTACCACACACACAAAAATCGTATTCAGACCCACCATGTAAATGATGCGGGCTCCGTCCTGGATGCCAGTATATCTAATTATTCCTTTGTAACTATTGGTGGTTATAATTGCAATGAAGCCGCATGCTACATACAACCCAATGCCTTGAAGAAAATTATAATTGAACAGTTCTGGGCTAGAGAAATTAAAACGCAATAAATATCCAATAAAGCAGGAGAAACCAACGATGGTTAAATCAAGGGCGATGATCACCCAACGGGGAAGTATCTTTAAGCTACGAATGGTATTCGTAAGCACGTTAAGGATTTTTTGATTTTCGATTAAAGCCCATGATGCGTTTGATGCCCAACACCCCACCAGCAGCTAGTAGAATTTCTATTCCGGTGATGGGAACGTCTGGGTCTCCCCCCCCGTCACCAGGCTGTGCCATGGTAACTAAGTTCAACAAGATTAGGAAGAGTGTAATTAGTAAAGACAGATACGAGCGTAATTTCATGCGATTACTTCTTGATAATTTTTGTTGCGTGAATAGTATCTCCATCCACAATTTTGACAAGGTAAATACCGGCCGATTCGGCACTCATATCAAACTCTCCTCTGCTCACTCCACCATCTAGCTTCTTTAACTCTTCTCCCATAACTAGCACACCTAACAGGTTGGTAATCTCAACTACAACTTTATTGGTAGTCCTTACCTCCACAATAAATATGTCTAATACAGGATTAGGGTAGATAGTAAGTGCTGAGCTGGTGCCGTCCTCCAAACCAGTCACCAACATCTCCCGTTCTGCAGATGTGATGCAATCGCCTACTTTAACCTCCAATTTGTACACACCCGGCTCCTTAAATGAGTATTCCCTTCCAGTAGCTCCCGGTATCATCTGTCCATTTAGATACCATTGATTCCCTATCTCAAAATTTGAGATCAACTTATTATCTATAACTATAACAGTTGCATCTTCATAGTTTGCAATTGTGGCGACTACTGGCATTCTGATTCCTTCACAACCTTTTTCATTAACCAATGAAACATAATAAGTTTTTGTTTCGGTAAGCGTGGGTGTCACCCATTTCGAACTAAGTTGTCCAGTGATGGAATTAGTTACTGTTGCCGATTCATACCAGCGATATTGACCATCCGTTCCACCGGTTGCCTCCAATGTAACCGACCCAGCCTTACAATGGCTAGCTCCAATAACTTTTTGTATTTCAATGGGATAGTTTATTGCGGCCATAACTGGAATTCTCACGCCCTCGCACCCAAGGGAATTGACCGCGGACACATAGTAAGTCTTCGTTTTAATCAACTCCTGTGTTATGAAGGTTCCAGCGGAAGCACCCGTGATTGAAACCTGGCTCGTTTCCGACTCATACCAACGATAATTGCCATCAGAAGCTCCGGAAGCCAATAACGTTACCTTACCTGTATTGCATCGGCCAACACTCTCTGCTATTAAGGAAGGCTTATTTTCTACCGTCACCTGAATACTCCTTGTAAATGAAACCGTGGAACAATCTTTCAAGGTGGTAACCACATCAATAGAGTTTACTCCAGCCTCTAGTTTTGAACCCGGTATGTTCAAGAGGAGTGTCGATCCGTTACCCTCCAGACCGCTCACAATAACCTGACCGTTCTTTAGGATTGAATAAACATTGTTAACATTCGAATTCAAAATAGAAACAGACGATTCTTCTCCCATACAAGCCATTTTTTGATTCTCTACCTCCATGGAAGTTGGCAATGAGTATTTAAATGTCAAACTAAACCTGTTGCTACCAAATGTCGTTGCATCACTGGTCACATTGAAAGGATAAGACGATTTCTGACGAACGCTGATGGTAGTATTATCCAAGGCATCATGAAGCGAAATAATTACGTTCTCCGAGAAGGTTTCAAATTCACTAAAATCCAGAGAGTAACCTCCAGGGCTCACATTGCTAAGATTTATTTTAACTGTAGTACCACAGGAAAGTAATGGCAATGAATTGATGGCCAGCTTTGTTGTGTCAGCCAATGTGGAAAGGTTGACAGCGGAATTTTTAAGCTTGTATGCATCCGCCTGTTTATCGAACCCAGGGGTTGCATCACTTCGGAAATGCACCACAGACTCATCGTAAGTTGATCCTTTCCTGAGCGTGATTCGCAAAACATCAGAAATCCCCCCTTGCCGAAAG
>JANOLM010000040.1:0-1779 GCA_031419815.1 Bacteroidia bacterium | reverse complement strand
TTTCGGACTGTTTTTGACTGCCTACTGCAATCTGCCTACTGCCAACTTATATTTTGATCGACTCTATAGACAGACACTAGTTAGTTGTCTACTATAATATAAGTACTACTTACCTGCCGGGCAGGCAGGGCAGGGCTCGCGCGATAATAAGATGGGGTAAATCGTTGACTCATACGGGATAAATTACGGGTTATGCTGCCTAAGTAATGAGCGAAGTAGTATGTTTCACATCAAAAAAAGTAGCTACCTCATAGAATCAGCCACTAAGCGAATCGGTTAATTGCATTTGTTGAATTAACTTGATTGGCTTTACTTTACACAAACACTTCACTCAAACATGTCTCCTCTTCTGGTCCTGTCCATTCTCATTCTCTATTTTGCGGCTCTTATTGCAATTTCTTTTTTTACATCAAAAGGCGCTGACACAAATACGTTCTTTACCGCAAATCGCCAATCACCGTGGTATCTGGTGGCGTTTGGAATGATTGGTTCATCTTTATCTGGCGTAACATTCGTTTCGGTTCCTGGAAACGTAGGCAAATTCGGCTTTGCCTACTTTCAGGTAGTGCTGGGTTATTTGTTTGGATACTGGGTAATCATTGGCATTCTCATGCCACTGTATTACCGGTTGAATGTAGTTTCAATTTACACGTATCTTGAGCAACGGTTTGGCGCATGGGCGTATAAAACTGGTGCTTTCTTTTTTTTAGTGTCACGCACAATTGGGTCTTCCCTTCGTCTTTTTTTAGCGGCCACTGTCCTTCAACTTTTCTTATTTGATGCGTGGGGTGTTCCGTTCATTGTTACCGTAGCAACCACTATCCTGCTTATCTGGGTCTATACTTTTAAAGGTGGCGTGAAGACCATCATTTGGACGGATACCTTTCAGACTTTCTTTCTGGTGGCGGCTGTTGTTATTACGGTTTGGCAAATTGCGGATAAACTCGGTTTCTCGTTTTCTGAGATGGTAAACGCGATGAATGCGCAAGGATATTCCACCATTTTTCATTGGGATGATGTTAACTCTCCGCTCTTCTTCCCAAAACAATTTTTAGGTGGTGCATTCATAGCCATTACCATGACGGGTATGGATCAAGAGATCATGCAAAAAAATCTTACATGCCGGACTCTGAAAGACGCACAGAAGAATATGTTTTGGTTCAGCCTCACGCTCGTCTTCGTAAACTTATTATTCCTCACGCTGGGGGCATTACTTTATATATATAGCGCACAAAAAGGCCTGGGTATCCCACCCGTTAGCGATGAGCTATATCCACGCCTGGCATTTAATGAATTAGGGCTCTTGGTTGGAATATTATTTCTCTTGGGAATAATAGCATCTTCGTATGCCAGCGCAGACTCCGCGCTCACTGGATTGACCACTTCGTTCTGTATCGATTTTCTTAACTTCAAAAGCAAACCTGAGAGTCAGAAGCAAAAACAAAAATTCATAGTTCACCTTTCTTTTTCGTTGTTGTTTTTAGTCATCATCATGGTCTTCAAAGAAATTAATGAGAAATCTGTTATCGATGCGGTGCTTAATGTTGCAGGCTATACGTATGGTCCTCTGCTTGGGCTTTTTTCCTTTGGTATTTTTACCAGACGACCAGTCATGGGAAAACTTGTGCCTCTTGTATGTATTCTCTCTCCGTTGCTTTCCTATTTGTTAAGTACAAATTCAGTGGTATGGTTTTCGGGTTATAAAATTGGAATTGAAATCTTGATTATTAACGGGCTATTCACATTCGCAGGCCTTTGGATCATTTCAACCTCCTCAAA
>JANOLM010000039.1:0-2447 GCA_031419815.1 Bacteroidia bacterium | reverse complement strand
AAAAAGCAAAGATGCCCTTCACATGGTAAGCCATACGTTGAAAAAAATGGCGATGGGTGGAATATACGATCAGATTGGTGGCGGCTTCTCGCGCTACTCTGTAGACGGGGAATGGTTTGCCCCGCACTTTGAAAAAATGCTGTACGATAATGCTCAGTTGCTTAGCCTCTATTCAGAAGCCTATGCCATCACCAAAGAGGAGTCATTCAAAAATGTAGTCTATGAAACCACTGAATGGCTACAACGAGAAATGATGCATCCGGAAGGTGGATTCTATTCTGCACTTGATGCCGACAGCGAAGGTGTAGAAGGAAAATTTTATACCTGGACGTTTGATGAACTTAACAATGTGTTAAACAATGACACCAAAGTCATTCAAGATTACTACCACATCACCAGCGAGGGCAATTGGGAGCATGGAAGAAATATATTACACCGAAAGAATGATTCAGGGTCTTCACCAAAATTAAAAGCCATAAAAGAAAAACTATTAGAAGCCAGAGCGCCACGCATTCGTCCGGGACTTGATGATAAAATATTGACTAGTTGGAATGGTATGATGGTACAGGGGCTGATTGACTCATACAAAGCATTTGGCGATAGTCAATTTCTTGATCTGGCTTTAAAAGCCATTTTATTTCTTGAAACTAATGTCATCGTAAATGGAAAAGTCTACCGGGCATTTAAGAACAAACATTCAACAACGGAAGGCTTTTTAGAGGATTATGCATTTCTCATTCAGGCATATAGTTCCCTGTATCAGGTTACATTCCGTGAAGAATACTTGAAGAAAGCTGAGCAATGGAATACTTACGTGATGAAACATTTCTATGACGACTCAGAAGGTTACTTTCACTTTTCATCAGCATCAGCAGAACAATTAATCGCTAAAAAGAAAGAAGTATTCGATAACGTAATTCCCGCTTCCAATTCAGTGATGGCGCGCAATCTTTTTCATGTTGGCACGCTGCTGGATAAACCCGAATGGAAAAAGATAGCAACCGATATGTCTTCCCGACTTTCTTCTATTACAGAATCCGAACCTGGTTATATGTCGAACTGGGGAATCTTGTTTTCGGAGATTACAAAAGGAATGGCAGAAGTGGTGATCGTGGGAAATGATTTGGAAGAAATCAGGAAGGAACTTCACCAACATCCACTTCCATTTGTGCTTACACTGGGAACAAAAACAAAAAGTGATCTGCCAATACTTGAGGGTCGTGAATCAAAGGATGGAAAAACCATGATCTACGTCTGTTTCAATAAGACCTGTAAACTGCCAGTGGCCACTGTAAAGGAAGCGCTTGATCAACTATAGGTACTGCTTATTATTTACTAACTTGAAATGCAACTTGCTAAACGCACCTATGATTAAGATAACCATCTGCCTCACCGCATGCCTTACAACTATTTGTAGTTTTGCTCAAATCAAAGTAAGTGACAACCATCGCTTCTTAACTACTAAAGATGGCAAGCCATTCTTTTGGCTGGGCGATACTGACTGGGAACTCTTCCATAGACTTACACGTGAAGAAGCCGAGGAGTTTTTGGAGATCAGAAAGCAACAAGGTTTTAATGTGATTCATGCAGTTGCGCTGGCAGAGTTTGAAGGTTTGACGAAACCCAATCGGTATAATGATCTTCCACTTGTAAATCTTGATCCTACAAAATTAGACACAACACCCGGGGATAACCCATCTAATACAAAAGAGTACGATTATTGGGATCATGTTGATTTTATTATCAATAAAGCTGCGGAGAAAGGAATGTATATCGGACTTCTACCCACGTGGGGCGATAAAGTTGCTCATCTTTGGGGCGATGGCCCGATTGTTTTTAATAAAGACAATGCAGAGGTGTATGCCACCACATTAGCCAAGCGATATGCGAAGCAATGGAATATCATCTGGATTCTGGGGGGAGATCGCCCAGCGGTTTACAAAGCAAAAAAAGATGGAAATGAGATAGACTATGATGATCGCGCTGTTTGGCGAAACATGGCAAAAGGTATAGAAACTGTTTTAGGCAAAGATGCATTCATTACCTATCATCCATGGGGTGGAACAGCGTCCTCATCACAATATGTGCATGAAGAAGATTGGCTGGACATGAATTCATTTCAGTCTGGTCATGGATCACGAGAAGCAGAAGCATGGAAACTAGTGACAAGAGACATTGGGCTAAAGCCCCAAAAGCCAACACTTGATATGGAGCCGTGTTACGAAGATCATCCCGTCAATCCCTGGGATGGAAAGTGGACACGGCAGCGCGGATACTTTACCGCATACGATGTGCGGGCTCGAATATATAGAAGTGTTTTTGCGGGTGCCTGCGGAGTAACATACGGGCATCATCAGATATGGCAGTTTCTGAACCAAGACGTGAACCCGCCTGTGAACGTTGGCGATACCATAATTGGTTGGAAGAAAGCAGCACGTGCAGAAGGC
>JANOLM010000038.1:0-13908 GCA_031419815.1 Bacteroidia bacterium | reverse complement strand
AGTTTTATTGTCTTAAGAAGACAGTTCCAAAATAGGCCATTAAAACATCAGGTAAAAAAACTAAACTCGCTCAACTAAACGTTTCGACCTTTTTTCTTTTAAGGAATATGTTGCAAAAAAGACGAAGGCTACACAACCAATACTTGCCAGAATTGTCCATGAGTAATCCGTTGCATGAAGCCTCTGTTGCACCGAACCTTTGGTAGCGGTGAAGTTCAGATGAACTCTTATGGGGATTGAATTGCAGAGTGGAGTTGTAATCAGTTTACCAAGCCAATCTAATTGAAGGTGCACAATTTGAAATACAGGGAAGAAAAACAATTGCCTAGGTAATTAAATTCTAAAAAATAGAGGCTCACCGATAAAAGGCAGCAATATCTTCAAGTTTCTTTCGCTCCAGTTTAGGCACAAATGTTTCCTTTGCTTCATAGCCAATCGGAATAAGCAGAAACGGTCTTCCATTTTCAGGCCGATTCAAAATCTTAGTCAAAAAATTCATAGGGCTGGGTGTGTGTGTTAATGCTACCAGGCCAGCATGATGAATGGCAGCTAACAACAGGCCGCACGCTATTCCCACGGATTCATTCACATAGTAATTATTTCTCTTTGTTCCATCAAGCAGAATGTCATACGCCTTTTTAAACACAATAATTAAGAATGGTGCTGTTTCCAAAAAAGGTTTTTGCCAATCTGTTTGCAGCGGCTTTAAATCTTCCATCCATTCCGCATTCATTCGGCCTTCATAACTTTCCTGTTCTTCTTTTTCAGCTGCATGGCGAATTTTATTTTTTAGAGTTACATCACTCACGACACAAAAAGTCCAGGGTTGCTTATGAGCTCCAGATGGAGCCGTGGAAGCAGCGCGGATGATGTTATGAATAACTTCAAGTGGTACAGGCTCAGTAGAAAAGTCTCGAACAGTCCTTCGCAGTTCCATCCAGTCGTAAAAATCTTTGCTTCGCGTAAGCATTTCGCTTTCCGAGTATCTTTCGTGATGATATTCTACAAATGGGTAGCCCTGGATTATTTTGGATTTAGAATTCATGCCTCAAAATAGAGAGGCTAATTCACATTGCCAATTCTGACTCCCAAAAAATGTGTAGATGTAAACTAACTGACATAAAGAGTGGCAGGCTCCAGACGGGTGCAATTTAAATTGACGCAGTTAAAATATTTCGGCCCCTACGGGCAATGTCATTTAAGTTAAGGGCTAAAGCCCATTGCGCTATTATTTTTATAACCCCGGCATTAATGCCGGGGTTATAATCTGCTCTTGAGAAAGGGCTTTAGCCCATGTATTGCTCTTAGCTTAATAACATTGCCCGTATGGGCGAAATATTTTAACTGCGTCAATTTGAATTGCACCCCCAAAATTTGAAATCCAATTTTTATTATTATCTTCCTTACCACAAATCCTATCTCTATGAAGACAAGAAACTCCAACCGCTTCGTTTTAATGATTTTATTTATCGCCATCACAGCTTGTTCTCCAAAAAAAGAAACCAAACTAATAGCCGATATTCCGATATGCGGCACCGTGCAATTCTCAGACGGATGCAGTAAGGAGCTCGATGAAATTATTTCATATGGCCTTGCCTTAGTACATCACATGACCTATCCGGAAGCAGAAGCAGTATTCGACAAAGTGATCGAAACGGACGCCCAATGTTTTTGGGGTCCCTGGGGCAAAGCGTTAACCTATATACACCCTGTGTGGCCTGACGAACCCAGCGAAGAACAAATGAACACTGGATTTGAAATGGCACAAAAAGCCCTCACCCTTGCAAGGAGTGAAAAAGAAATAGCCTATGGAAATGCCGTATTAGCATACTACAGTTTAACACCTGAAAAAACAAAAAAAGAAAGATTAGTAAACTTTCAGGAGAAGTGGCAACTGGCTTATGCATCAAGCCCCAATGACATGGAAGCAAAATCATTTTATGCATTAAGTCTAATTGGCACCGCAGACCCAACCGACAAAACATTTGCCAATCAATTAAAAGCAGGAGCGCTGGCGGAAGAAGTGTTGCAAGTGATTGGTGATCATCCAGGCGGCTTCCACTATGTAATTCACGCTTATGACTACCCAGGTCTAAGTGACAAAGCCCTTCAGGCAGCTAATCAGTATGGAAAGATAGCACCAGAAATTCCTCACGCCCTGCACATGCCTTCACACATCTACACCCGCCTCGGCATGTGGAAGGAATCGATTGATTGGAATACGCGTTCTGCCGCTGCCGCCTTTGATACACTCAAAACGGGTTCAGCGGTATCCATGCATTATTTTCACGCACTCGATTATCTGATCTACGCCTACCTACAGCGTGGTGAAGACGACAAAGCCATCCAACTCTTGGAAGATATGAGAAAGTTAGTGGCATCCTTTCAGATAAGTCCTGTCACCGCCTACGCGCTGAGTGCAGCCGAAAGCCGACTAGCACTCGAACGGCAGGATTGGAAACAAGCGGCTTCACTTACGTTATTAAAGGCTACTGATTTTCCATGGAATAAATTTCCAGAATACGAAGCGTTGACTCACTTCGCGGTAGGACTAGGTGCTGCGCGGACTGGATTAACCGATGTAGCTGACAATGCCCTGAAACGACTAACTGAACTTCAGCAACTATGTAAGAATAAGTACTGGATTGGCCAAATGGAGATCCAGAAGATTACTGTGAGAGCCTGGATTGCTAATTCGCAAGGAAAAAAGAAGGAGGCATTAGATTTAATGACCTTAGCCTCCGATCAGGAGTGGGCGACACAAAAACACCCAATTACTCCGGGAGATCTACTACCCGCACGTGAATTGCTTGGCGACCTGCTACTTGAACTGAATCAGTACAACGAAGCCCTTGCACAATACGAGCTGTCATTACAGCGAAGCCCGCAGCGACTTAATAGCGTTTACGGTGCAGCGTTGTCTGCCCAACTTTCGAACAATGCGGTAAAAGCGAAGATGTATTATGAGCAACTCCAAAGCCTTACGTCATCTGCTGAGACAACCTTCGACAAAAAACAAAAAGCTACAGAGTATTTGAAGAAGTCATCATAAGAGGAGATTCTAACGTGGGACAAGTTAGTCGTCCCTTAAGAAGTCTTTTTTTCTTCGCAGGATCTCCGCCCCGGGAACTCCTGCGCCAGAGTTAGTTATGCCAACCTATACACCGGCATAAATCCTCAACCATTTCTTCCTATACTAACCGCTTAAATTTTTACCCACATTGGCTGAACTCACACAAAGCTCCTCACGATTCAGAAGAATACTTCTGCCCGGTATCATCCTTCAATCCGTCCTCATCGGAGGTGGCTATGCAACCGGACGCGAGATTGTAGAATACGGAGGAAAATTTGGCGCAAGCGGCTGGATTAGCGGGCTTGCTATCTTTTTTGGATTCTCCCTCATTTCTATTTTATCAATGGAGGCTTGCCGTCAATGGCAAGTATATGATTACAAATCTTTGCTTAAAAAACTAATTGGCAAAGGATGGTTCGCATACGAAATCGTTTATCTATTGTTAGCTATTTTAATTATTGCAGTAATGGCCTCCGCAGCCGGAGAAATTCTAAACAGTACGTTAGGTTTCAATAGATGGGTAGGTGTGATCCTAATCATTGTGTTGGTTGGCTTTCTTAATTATAAAGGCGATGATGTAATTGCCAAACTGGAAACGATTGGAACAATTGCCCTGTTTGCTGCTTACATACTTTTTGCGATTGCTGTGTTTTCAAGTCGAGGCACAGAAATAATGTCAACCTTTTCAAGCTGGGATACGAGTTATCTGGATGAGGTGCCAAGTTTGCTGCTCCTGCTCTGGACAGGAATTTTATATGTGGGTTATAATCTTGCCGTGTATCCCGCTTCTTTTTTTACATACAAAGGAATTCACTCCAGAAATGAAAGCATATTAGCGGGCTTTGCTTCAGGATTATTGATGACCATACCTTGGTTCTTAACTTATTTCGCACTACTTGCTTATTATCCGGATAAAAATGTGCTGGCCTCCACTGTGCCGTGGTTAATGATGTTAAAAGAATTTCATCCGGCACTCATTATCGTTTTTGGAATAGTAGTGGGATGGACGTTAGTGGAAACTGCCACGGGAATGATTCACGCATTTATTCATCGCATAGAAATGGAAATGACAGAACGAAAAAAAGAACCTCTTAAAAAAACAACCAAGGCACTCATCGCAGCAATTGCACTTGTGGCTTCATTAATTCTCGCACAAATAGGCATCATCGATCTGGTGGCAAAAGGATATACGATTATGGCCTACGCAATGATTGCCGTGTATGGATTGCCGTTGCTATTCTTCTCTGGTAAACTATTGTTTAAAAAATAAATTCATTGGCTTAACTCAATAAGTCGACTATTCTTTTGGATGTAACAGGGACCATAAATGTTCCAAGTTGGTCACCCGACCGTAAAAAGATAGCATTCGTAATGCAATTCAAAACTTGAACTTCCCAAAAATAAAAGAACACGTTTCAATCAAACAACAGCGTTCCAAACTTTTCGAAATCATGAAAATTGGTGCGCGTCAATTGCCATGACCATTCAGAAGAGCCTTCATCGTAATCGATGCGATAGAAATTACCTCTCCATCTCGTGCCCTTTGTTGGTGGCACATTGGATAGTGGCTTAAGAAGTGCATAGGGAATAAAAAATTCTGCTATCCATGATGTTGGAGTAATGTGCGCAGCATGCCGGGTCTTGCGGTCACCTTCATAGTGCCAGGGTAGCCAGCCCAAGAAGTTTCCCTTATTGTTGGGTACCAAAATTGGTAGTTCTACATTGTGTGGAGAAAGTTCATATTCAAAATACAAAGGCGTTGCTTCATCCGTCCAGAGGAATGCTTCTACCACGTCTTCCTTCCACAGATCAGAAAAATCCTTCTTCATGGTAGAAACAATTTTCTCATCTTCACAATAAAAAAGACAATACAAGCCAGTGGTAGAATACAGCAACTTCAACTTTGTTTGATATTTTTTACTACCCTCGCGATAGGGCAACATTACCCAAGGTGTCGTTTTCCATACTGCTGAGCTGCTGTCTGCAGTCATTTCAAAATCCTGAGTGGATTTTATCACCAATATAGAATTTGAAGTAGACTGACTGAAACCCAAGACAGGAACTACCATCAAAAAACAAATCATTGACCGCGCAAGGAACATATGAGCAGGTTAAAATAATTATTTAAAGAGATCAGATTTTACCTCTTCAATATAATAAATTATGGAGTATATTCGGATGCATTCTAGTGGTTCATTCATAACAGCACATAGTAAATCAAAAACTATCACACACTAACGTACTATTTTAATAGGATTCTTAAATTACTTATCAACATGAAAAAAATAATCTTCTTCGCCACGATACTGGCGATTTCATTTTCTGGGACAGCGCAAACCAATTCCTTTCCCCGCATTATTATGATCGGAGCACACCCTGATGATTGCGACCAGGATGGTGGTGGCACTGCAGCACTTTTTGCTTCTATGGGTTACGCAGTCAAATTTGTTTCCGTCACCAATGGTGATGCTGGTCATCAGACAGAAGGTGGCGGGGCATTGGCGAAACGCAGAATTGCCGAAGCGCATGAAGCTGGTAAGCGCTTTGGCGTTGTTTACGATGTGCTCGACAATCATGATGGTGAATTGTTACCCACCCTGGATATTCGCTTGCAAGTCATCAGAAAAATAAGGGAATGGAATGCCGATGTGGTGATCGCTCCACGGCCCAACGATTATCATCCGGACCATCGCTACACGGGTGTGCTTGTGCAGGATGCTGCCTACATGGTGGCGGTGCCCAATGTTGCACCCGGCACTCCTCCTCTGAAAAAGAATCCTATATTTTTATACTTCCAGGATTTTTTTCAACGCCCCAATTCATTTCGCCCCGACATTACAATTGACATTTCCACTGTGTACGAACAAAAAATTGATGCGCTGGATGCACACCAATCTCAAGTTTATGAATGGCTGCCGTGGATAGGTGGTTATGCTGACCAAGTTCCTAAAAATATAGCCGACCGTAAAAAGTGGTTGGCAACAAATCGTGCAGTAAAAATTACCCCAGAGGTGAGGAAATCACTGGAGCTTTGGTATGGCAAAGAAAAGGCAGCACAAGTGAAGCATGCGGAAGCTTTTGAAATCTGCGAATATGGAACACAGCCTTCTGAGGATGATATTCGCAAACTCTTTCCGATGATTAAAAAATAAAATCTGTACGCAACATGAAATCCATTAGAAAAGCAGCAATCATAGGTGGTGTACGCATTCCATTCGTGAAGTCGTTTAAAGAATATAGCCGGGTCTCCAATCAGGAGATGCTCACCGCCACTGTGCAGGCCACTGTTCAAAAATATAAGTTGCAGGGAAAACTTTTAGGCGATGTGGCACTAGGCGTTATTCTAAATTATACCTCCGATTGGAACATCTCTCGTGAAGTCGTAATGGGTACCGATCTTGATCCACGCACACCTGCCTTCAATGTGCAGCGTGCCTGTGGCACCAGCCTCGAAACCATTAATCTTATTGCACTAAAGATTGCCGCTGGGCAAATTGAGTCGGGCATTGCCGGAGGAAGTGATACCAATAGCGACCTACCTGTGATGGGCAAGCGCGAACTGGCTTGGAAACTTGTTGACATAAGTAACGCTAAAAGTTTTGGCGACCGCCTTAGTAAATTCCTTCGCCTACGAGTAGGAGATCTCAAGCCCATCATACCCGGCATACGTGAGCCACGCACTGGCAAGACAATGGGAGAGCATACTGAACTTATGGTCAAAGAATGGAACATCAGTCGCGAAGCGCAGGACAACCTTGCTTTTCAAAGTCATATCAATGCAGCGAAAGCATACCATGAAGGGTTTTACGATGATCTGCTTTGCGAATTTAAAGGAGTGAAACGCGATACCATTGTGCGCGGTGACACCAGTCTCGAAAAACTAGCTAAACTAAAACCAGCCTTCGACAAAAGTGAGAAAGGCAGCCTCACCGCAGGCAACAGTACTATTTTTACAGATGGAGCTGCTTCAATATTACTTACCTCAGAAGAATTTGCGAGTAAAAATAATTTACCCATTCAAGCTTACTTTGTGGATGCAGAAGCCGCAGCGGTGGATCATGTACATGGTGCAGGTTTGTTGATGGCACCTACAGTAGCCGTGGGGCGACTGTTGCAACGCAATAATCTTAGGCTACAGGATTTTGATTTTTATGAAATACACGAAGCCTTTGCCGGGCAAGTGCTCTGCACGTTGAAAGCCTGGGAAAGCGATGATTATTGCCGGAAAGAATTAGGCTTGGAAAATGCATTAGGTGTGATAGACCGCAACAAGATGAATGTAAAAGGTGGAAGTGTAGCGCTCGGTCATCCGTTCGGAGCTACTGGTACACGCGTTGTTAGCAACATGTCGAAGATATTAGAGAGACATGGAAAAGGAAGAGGGCTGGTTTCCGTTTGCACGGCAGGTGGCATGGGCGTAGCCGCAATTATTGAAAGATGAGACAACGGTCTCTTCCTTCATCATCTTATAAAAAATTTAATTCCAAGCGATGGATCGGCTGCGAAGTACGGCAAACTTAAAAGCTCAATATTTAATTTTAACTTTCCTTTACCAAAAATGAAACTACACAACGTGTTGAGTTACTCCCCACAAAGACATGGATAAAATAAAAATAGCAACAGCCCAATTTGAAAACAAGAGTGGTGACAAGACTTACAATTTATCGGTGATAGATACTCTCTCAAAAAAAGCAGCGCACGAGGGAGCCAAAATAGTTGCTTTTCATGAGTGCTCTATTACGGGCTATACCTTTGCCAGGCACCTTTCAAAAAATGAAATGTTGGAGTTGGCAGAGTTTATACCGGATGGATCAAGCATTTTAAAACTCACTGAGCTAGCTAAACGGTATGACCTTGCCATATTAGCGGGGCTTTTTGAAAAAGACGCGAATGATAAATTATACAAAGCCTATGTATGTGTCGATAAAACAGGATTGATCGCAAAATTCAGAAAACTTCATCCTTTCATAAATCCGCATCTAACACCTGGCGACCAATATTGTGTTTTTGAAATTTATGGCTGGACGTGCGGAATATTAATTTGTTATGACAATAACATTATTGAAAACGTAAGAGCCACAAGACTTTTAGGAGCAGACATTATCTTCATGCCCCACGTTACAATGTGCACGCCTTCCACAAGACCTGGCGCAGGATTTGTAAGCCCAAAACTTTGGGAAAATAGAGAAACTGATCCTACCTCTTTGAGATTAGAATTTGACGGAATGAAAGGCAGAGATTGGCTTATGAAATGGCTACCTGCCAGGGCCTATGACAATGGGGTGTATGTTGTATTTTCAAATCCAATTGGAATGGATGACGACCAATTAAAAAACGGGTGCTCTTGTATCCTCGATCCCTTTGGCGATGTTCTTAATGAATGCAGAACTTTGGGAAATGATATTATCACTGCAACCCTTACGCCTGACAAACTCACACAAGCAGGTGGATACCGATATATTAAAGCAAGACGACCTGATCTATACAGGGACATCATTGGACAAGCCCACCAATCAGAACAAAAAGTAGTTTGGCTTGACGCAGGGAAGAATAAAAAAACTTAATCAAAAAAAAGGCACTTATCAGGTGCCCATTTTTTTTACCCTTTTCTCAATTCAATATCCCCACTTTTTCATAATGTTAAAATCTTCTTTCATGCATTCAAGCGGAGTTTTGCCCTGGTAAGATTCCTGCTCAATTATAAAATGAATGGTGCCCCCTGATTTACGACCCAGATCAATTACCTCTTTGGGATTCACAATTCCCGCCCCCAATATTGTGCTCTCATATTTCTCGTGACCACCTGCAGCTAAAATTTCGTCCTTTACATGCATGGATGCAAATCGTCCCGGATATTGCTTTACGATATCAATAGCTTTTGCACCTCCATTATAAAGATTACCAATATCCAACTGCTGCATTACCGAAGAAGGATCTGTGCTTTCCATGATAATATCATATACTGTTTTATCACCTAGTTTTTCACTGAATTCAAAATCATGGTTATGATAACCAAACTTCATCCCAGATTTCTTGCATAACTCACCGCACTTATTGAAAATATCCATTTGTCTTTTTAGACCATCCAAGGTATTGCGCAAGTCTTTTTCAAGAGATGGGCTGATCACAAATTGCTGACCCATGATGGCAGCATCTTCTACTGTATACTTCCACGCATCGGTGAAATCCTTCTTAGTTTCATCCCAATGTTTTTTGCCCAGTACAGTATGGCCGCTAGGCATTTTCATTCCCAGGTCTTTCAATACTTTTTTAAAGTCTTTAGCAGAGTAGCCATAAAATTTTCGGTCTACATAATTGGCGTGCTCTACATTTTTATAACCCATTTCCGCCAGTTGTTTTAAGGTGCCCAGCGGATCTTTCTTCATTTCTTCGCGAACGCAATAAAGTTGTAGCCCCAATAATTCCTTACCGCCTTTTGCAGCGAATAACGAGTGGGAGAAAACTGAAGTACTGGCGAGTGCCAATGCACTTTTCTTAAGAAAATCTCTTCGCGATGTATTCATAGCTATACGTTTATTTTTTTGTTATCGTGTGGAATATCCTGAAAAAGCCAGATTAAAAAAAGTACTTTTTTATAAGGGCTGCTCACCTAAGGAGAAGCGGAATAAATAGAAGACGTCCCTGGTTCTAAACATCAATTCGAATTGCCAGTTCTAAAGAAAAGGACATGGCCTATTCATTTTTAAACTCCTTCATCAATATGGAAATGGCGTTTCAACTTGTCAGAACCTTTGCGATCCATAAGCATGATCAGGTAATCACCGGCTTCAACTTTTACGTCACCTTCCGGGTTCTTCATTAATTTTCTTTCACTACCATTGATCTTTACAAGCCCAAAAAGTACAACATTGCATTGCTTTTTAAGATCAAAAAATATTTTTTCGTAAAATATTCCTGCAAAGGGATTATCAGGCCTCACCAAAATTTGCTTCATGTCATACTCATGGTCTTCATGTGCGTAAGCAATAATTTCCTCCGTTAGAAGAGCCACGTCAGGTTCGTAGATATAACTGGCCAGAAGTTTTGACGAAATATCATTTTTAGAAATCGCGTAGGTAACACCAGCAGCATGGAAAGTACCTTTTAAGTTCCCATTGTCCAGCGTTACTACATAATTAAGGTTTGCAAAATGCTTTTTCAGATTAATGACATACACGAGTTTTTCAGTATCATCGGTCAGGTTAATAAAAACGATAGAGGCATCCCGGATATTTGCTTTTTCAAGCATCTCGAAATTATTAAAATCAGAAAAAAGTGTGTACACCTTTTCGGTGCTATAGTATTCTCTAATAACATCGATACTCGACCGTTCCTTTGTAATCACGGCTACTTCACGGCCAGCCCCCACCAGGTGGCTAATAACTGATTGGCTAAATTCATTCCAGCCAATAATCACCACATGATTCTTAAGATTGGTGCCATCGAGACCTAGCTCTTTTCGTTCTTTTATTGTATTCATAAAATTCGCTATCTGACTTATGATAAAACCATAGACACCCAAACTGGATAACATCACCACAAAACCCAATGTTCTGCCCCAATAGGTGACAGGGATTACATCCCCATAGCCCACCGTAGTAATGGTGGCTACTACATACCAGAGGCCATCACGCCAACTCTGCATTGTAGAACCAGGTACATCAGACTCAATACGGTACAAAAGAAGAATAATCACTCCATAAAAGAGAACTAAACCTATTAGTGAGTAAACGAGTCTTTTGATGTCGGGCTTCTTCACACTATTAAACCAACTATAAATAAGATAAAAAAAACTACAAAATAAAAATCAAAGTGAAAGATTCAATTAGGACACGCTAAGATAGCAGCGGCAATCTCCCTTACCTCCACAATGCCTCGTTGGTGATCCCAGGTGTTATAGATATAGGTAGCTATTTCAGCAATCTCCAATTCGGTAAGAGAACCTATTCCCTTCATCTCCTTATTATATAGCTTGCCATTCACGAGCAATTCTCCTTTCCTTCCATTTTTTATCAAACAAATCACCTCCTCAAAATGGTTGTCCATAAAATCTGATTTATTTACAGGAGGATATAGAAGACCCAGGCCAGTGCCCCCCTTCTGATGGCAGTTGCTGCAATGTGCCTGATATAATACTTCTCCTTGTACGTAGTATTGTTGAAACTTGGTTTGATTTGTTGCTCTTGTGTTACACCCTACTACTATTAGGCTGCAAGACATAATCCACAAGCCTCCAGTGATTCTTAAATTTTGATTATTGATTATTGATTTCACTCTCTCCTCAACTTTTCTATATCGCCAATCAACCTATTAACATCTTCTTCTTTTGTGCCATCATATTTTCCCCGGATGCGTCCAGATTTATCAATTAACAAAAAAGCACCGCTATGAATAAATCCATCGGGCTCTGTCTTATCTTCCATGGCGGTAGCGAAGTAGCTGGTTTGTGCAATCTTATAGATGGAATCTTTAGCTCCCGTTACAAAATGCCACTTCCTACTTTCCGCACCCAGCCGTTCTGCAAAGTCATGAAGCAAGGCAACCGTATCAAATTCCGGATCGATGGTATGGGAAAGAATAAGCACATCTGACTTATTTTGAATCGTATCGTAAACACGCAGCATTTGCGTTTTCATGATGGGGCATATTGTGCGGCAGGAGGTGAAGAAAAAATCTGCTATATAAATTTTGTCTTTGAACGTAGTGTTTGTAATGATGGCGCTGTCCTGATTAACAAATTCAAAACGAGCAATCGTATGATAGACAGTATCGAGACCCACTAAATCTCGTTCACCAAAAATGGGTAAAGGTTTATCCTTGGTCGCACAGTTACATAATGATACACTGAAAATTAAAAGTATAAAGTATCTCATGCTTGTTGGTTCTTAAAGTCAATGATTTCAATTAAATCTCCCTCGCTCACTTCTCCGTCCATTCTGGGCAGCAAGTTTTCGCCAAAGCACACTTTCCCATTTTTTCTCCGATAGGATGAAAGTGTTTTCAATGGCTCAACACCTGTTTCTCCTGTCTCGGGATTGACCGTAGTGAGCACACATCGAGCACAAGGCTTCACGCCCTCAAAGCTAACAGACCCTATCTTAAAATTTCTCCACATATCTTCTTCGTGAGGCAATCCATTGGTAAAAACAAAATTGGGTCGAAATCTTTTTATTGAAACAGGTTGCCCCAATTTGGTATTCAATTCATCTAATGACGATTGTCCAATAATCAGGAAGGGATAGCCATCTGCCAGGCTCACCTGTTCATTGTTTTTAGCATAATCAGGGTCAGCGTCTCTTCGGTTGCTCTCTGGAAAGAAAACAAGTTTGCATGTAATCATAAGATGTTCAGAAAACCACTTGCTGTATTCCTGGCTCACTTCTACGGCTTCCAACTCATCATCCCAAATCTGAACTTTTGAAAAATCACCAGAAAAGTTATCCTTCAAATCTAACGTAATAGACTGTGGGAAGCCTGCAACTGCAGATTGACTGCTTATTATCAAATAGTCTTTATCCATTGCTAACTTAAACAAAGCCATCTTCGGATGTTCGCGTTGGGTTAAAAACCGTCCTTCCCCATCCACCAGCATCCAACGCCTGTCATACTGCAAGCCCTTTTGTTTAACAACTGCTTTTTGTTTTCGAATTCCGGCAAGAGATTTTATGGGATAGATCCAGATTTCGGTTATTCTACGTTTATTCATGAACTTTCCGCCTCAATTTTTTGCTAACTTACTACTTCGGTCTTTATATTAGGTAACATAACTATTAATTTATCGCGTATGAATCAACAACTTACACAACGATATTGGCACAAGCGATTTAGTATTTAATAACAAGGATTTGTAAACCCATGAGTAATACAGCCGCCCTTTGGTTTTTTGAAAGCGTTAATCTTTATCAAACGCTTTGTCCGCACAAGGTGAAAACACTGGCGGAAAAGCATACTTATAATCACTATAAAAAAGACCAATTCATTTATTTTCCTGAAGAAGCAGCTCAGGACATCTTCATGATTGTTAGCGGCAGGGTAAAAATTGGTCATTATTTAGAGGATGGTAAAGAAGTAGTAACCGCTATTCTTTCCACTGGGGAAATTTTTGGTGAACTAGCATTGGCCGGAGAAGAGAAGCGAAGGGATTTTGCCCAGTCGATGGATGGAAACACTACAATTTGCCCGCTGAGCATTACGGATTTAAAAGAGTTAATGAAAGTTAACAAGGAACTTAGCTTTAGTCTTTTAAAATTGGTAGGCCTTCGGTTGATGAAGGTGGAGCGCAAGCTTGAGCTATTGGTTTTCCGGGATGCACGTACGCGTATTGTTGAGTTTTTAAAAGATGCTGCATCCTGGAAAGGAAAAAAGGTTGGCTTTGAAACCATGATTCCAACTCGCCTCACTCACAAAGATATTGCTGCCCTCACCGGCACTTCTCGCCAAACGGTGACTACCATCCTTAACGAACTGAAAGAGAAAAACCTGATCAATTTTGACAGAAAAAAAATATTGATAAGGGATTTGGATAACCTAAAATAGAAGCCTGTGATTCATTACTTTAAGGGCATCTCTTAAAAACTCCTTTTGACCTTCTCTCCCGATAGCTATCGGGAGAGATAGTATAAAATGGGATTTTAAAAAGGGGAACATGAACATAAAGATTTATGCCTTTATCACCTCATCCCCAACCCTTCTCCTTGAGGAGTATTGTATAAATGCGATTTAAAAAGAGGATCATGAACCTCAAGGAGAAAGGGAGCGACTCCCTTCTCCGTTTCGGCTACCGTTAGGACACAAGTTTATGCTCCAGAGGAGCAACCTGTTTATAGCAAGGCCAT
>JANOLM010000037.1:0-11736 GCA_031419815.1 Bacteroidia bacterium | reverse complement strand
CAATTTTTCCTTCATCCAGAATGATAATAGGGTCGATCAGGTTTTCCATGTCCCGTATCTGGTGGGTAGAGATAATGAAACTGCGATCTTCGTGAATGGCATTGGCCACAATTTTTCTAAACTGACTCTTCGATGGAATGTCGAGGCCATTGGTGGGTTCGTCAAGGATTAAAAGCTTACAATCAGTGGCCAGGCCGAATGACAATAAGAAGTTTTTCTTTTGCCCATAGGATAAGGTATTAAGCTTTTGATCTCTGGGGAGTTTAAATTCATTAATATATTCATCAAACAAACTGCGATTAAAGCGAGGGTAAAATGGGCTATATAAACTTAGGTATTGTTCAATTTTCATGGAGGGAAGGTGAAACTCTTCCGTCACCAGATAAATTTCATTCAGAAAATGTGGATATCGATCCTTCGGCCGAAAGCCAACTACCTCAAGATTTCCATCAGTTGGGAATAACAACCCGCTAATAATTTTAAGAAGAGTAGACTTACCCGCACCGTTTTTACCCAGCAAACCATAGATATTTCCGGATGGCAACGTCAGATTTATCTGGTCAAATATTGGCTTTTTTGGGCTGTAACTAAATGAAAGGCCATTAATCTGTATCATTTCCGTTGTAAACTTGTGTATTACTTAACTAATACACTGCAATACTAGCGATTCTTTCAGGAATTGCAAATGGCTACCCAAATTTTTTTTTATTCGAGATTCCAAATAAAGGCTAGTTGGCGTTTTCGATTATTATTGTGAAAGTCTGCGAGATTCACTGAGTTGAAAAAATGGGAGTGAAACGACCATCTGATTTTTATATAGTACCTCAAATCCGGCTTATTTTCATACTTAATGATTTCGTAACGACCTAGCTCGTGACTCATTGCTCCCGCAAGTGAACTAGTAATGCCATCAGTACCTAGCGAAAGCTTGTCATACTCACCAATCATGGCAAAAACCCACCACTGCACAAAGCAATAGCAACACCAAATGCCTCACAGTATCCATCCTCATTTTGAGGAGTTTAAATTTAGTTAGTAGGAATGTGGGTAGATTTTTCCCCAATGAACAATTTAGTATCATCAATACTGACTCAGGAAGGGTCAATTTTGAAAAAGCAAGCTGGATTCAAAATAGCTATAACTTATTTTATTAGAATCTGAGCGAAACTTGGCGAGGAAGTAAAAAATGGAATAAAAAAGGAAAGATTAAAATAAAAGTAATCGTGGATAAAGTGGACTAATTAGTCAGTTGAAACAGAATAATAAATTTATCTAGCCGGTAACAGTTTTAAAACAATTTTTCCTTAAAAAAAACCTATGTGCTTTTCAGCTAACGCAAGTTTTGTTGCCGGAGTCACGATCTCTGCCATTGGAGTTTTAACACTAAAGAAAGTGCAAGCGCCATCGCAAATTGTGTTTGCAAGTATTCCTTTAATCTTTGGTATTCAACAATTATCTGAAGGGGTTCTGTGGTTAACCTTATCCAATCCAGCTTATGCTGGGGTGCAACAATTCGCCACTTACACTTTTTTGTTTTTTGCTCGAGTTGCGTGGCCCTTGTGGGTTCCACTTGGTATATTCCTATTGGAGTATGAGAGAAAAAGACGAAAAATGGAGAAAGTGTTAATGCTATTGGGTATAGCAGTTTCTGCTTACTTTGTTTTTACGCTACTATCAGAGCCTACCGAAGCGATCATATCCGATCATCACATTTTCTATAAACAAGATTACCCAGCCTCCCTTAAATTATACAGCGGTATTTTTTACGGAATTGTAACTGTTTTGCCTTTGTTCATTTCGCGTTATAAAAGAATGTGGTGGTTAGGTGCCATCATTGGCATCTCCTATATCGCGGCTGCTTATTTTTTCAAGCATTACGCATTTTCTGTGTGGTGTTTCTTTGCTGCGCTTATCAGTATGTCCGTGTACTTTATTATGAACGAGGTTACGGCATCGCATAAAAAAGCAATACCTCCCTCGGCTTTCGTTCGTTACGATGGTGGCTTCGCACCGTGAAACAATTAGTGCTCTCGTGCTCTAACCTAAGGCTATAACAACTAATCCCCATATGTGGGAACGAGATAACCATGTGTAGAAGAAACGCCTGTTAGTCATAAGCATCACCTCATAAACTTTAACATCTGGACAAAAGTAGAAGCCAATATTGTCTATATGAACGGGGTGCTTTTATTCACTGGCGGACTTGCATTAATTCGTTCTCATAATAACTGGACTGTTGACTGGACAATATTAATTACAGAGCAGACGCACATTGGCACATTTGCTTGCCGCACATTCCCGCGCGACACCAAAGCAAGCAAAAGAGCCAAGATTTTTTATTGGAAGTAGGTTCAATGTGGTGGAATGGCTCTTTTACGAGCATTTCAATTAAAGAGAGTTTCTTAAAATTTAATTGCTTCTTTTTATTACCTCATTCCAGTTTTCCCCCACGCGAAGCGCGTGGCAGGCGAGGGGAAATGATAAATGGAAATTGAATTTTTAGAACTCCTATTAAAGTCTTTCGAAGAAACCACTTTGTATAAAGGCTTTGGCTTAATGAACTTTTGCTTTCGTGTAAAGTCCCCTGCAAAAGCGGAGACTCATGGAGGAAGGCAGATGAATTAAATCCTTGGATGATAAAAAAAAGACTACAGCCGAAATCGTTTATGAACGTCCGTACATTTTAACAACTGTATCGCGAACTGTGCTGGCCTTATCAGAGCATAGAAAAGCCATCGTTTCGGCAATATCTTCAGGCTTCACCCAATCTGAAAAATTGGCATTGGGCATTGCAGTCCGATTAACGGCAGTATCAATAATACTCGGAACAATTATATGCGTGACCACATTGTTTGGAGCTCCTTCGGCATTGAGATATTCGGCAAGTTTAAAGACCAACGATTTTGATAATCCGTAAGCAAGAGTTGATTTACCATCCGCTGGGTTCAAGGCTGGTCGTGCGCCAACAAATACTATTCTTCCCCCGGATTGCTTCATCATCTGAAGGAAAATTGGACGCACCGCGAAATAGGCTGTATCAAAATTTAATGAAAACATTTTCTTAAGACTTGCGCTATCGGTGTTTTGTATGTTGCCCATTGCAAAACCACCCACCAATAAGAGCGCTGCATCAATTCTGTTTTTCGATGCAATAGTTGTTACAATATTTTCAATGGAGGTTTCATTTGTTAAGTCTGCTTCGTAGATGTCAACATTCGGAAGTTCATAGCCACGTGCTTTATCGGGGCTTACGATGGCCACTACTTTGTAACCTTCTGCAAGAAATTTTTCTACGGAAGCCTTTCCTAAATTTCCTGATGCACCGGTTATGAGTACTGTTTTCATTTTCTGTTAAAAGTTAATAGTTATCCGTTAAAAGTTAATAGGTATTCAGTACAAAAGTTAGTTTAGGGCATCTCTAAAAACTCCTTTTGACCTTCTCCTTTTGGAGAAGGATTGAGGATGAGGTGGTCAAAGGCAAGGTTTTTAGAGATGCTCTTTAGTCAGTACCCCATTAACCATTAACTATTAACGCTCAACATAAAGCGCTTCCTTCTGCTCTGCCACTTTTTCATTTTCGATATACTCATCGTAAGTCATGAGTTTATCGATGAAACCATTAGGCGTTATTTCGATTATGCGATTGGCGACAGTTTGCGTGAACTCATGATCGTGTGAGGTGAACAGAACGGTGCCCGGAAAATCTTTCAGTGCATTATTAAATGCCTGTATGGATTCCAGATCAAGATGATTGGTAGGTTCATCCAGGATCAAAAAATTGGCGCCTACCAGCATCATCCGTGATATCATGCAGCGCACTTTTTCACCTCCAGAAAGGACATTACATTTTTTAAAAACCTCTTCGCCTGAGAAAAGCATCTTGCCAAGAAATCCACGTATATAGACTTCATCTTTATTGGCTTCATCCGCGAATTGGCGCAACCAATCCACAAGGTTATCATTAGATTGGAAAAATCCTTCATTGTTTCCTGGCAGATACGCTGTGGTAATAGTTTGCCCGTATTTGAATTCTCCCTTAGTGGGCTTCATTGCATTGACCAGAATCTGAAAAAGTGAAGTGATCGCTAAACTATCATTTGAAAGAAAAGCAATTTTGTCGCCCTTATTCACAAAGAACTCAAGGTCTTTAAATAATGTCGAACCATTTTGCGCGTACGAAAGATTTTCGACATGTAGGATCTGATCTCCAGCGGTGCGTTTCTGCTGATAAATGATGGCCGGGTATTTCCGTGTGGAGGCTTGTATTTCGTCAATATTAATTTTTTCCAAAAGTTTCCTGCGACTGGTAGCTTGCCGCGACTTAGACGCATTTGCGCTAAAGCGCATAATGAATTCCTGTAATTCTTTTTTCTTCTCTTCTGCTTTTTTATTAGCCGAAGACCTCTGCTGCAATGCCAACTGACTTGACTGATACCAGAAAGAATAATTGCCGGTGAACAATCGTATGGCGCTAAAATCAATATCGGCCACGTGTGTACAAACGGTATCTAAAAAGTGACGATCGTGAGAGACAACGATTACTGTATTTTTAAATTCAAGCAGAAAATCTTCCAGCCAACTCACCGTGTGAATATCCAGGTCATTGGTTGGCTCATCCAGAATTAAAATGTCGGGGTTTCCATAAATGGCTTGTGCCAATAAAACCCGAACCTTTTGATTACCACTAAGTTCTTTTACTAATTTGGAATGATCTTCTTCCGTAATGCCAAGTCCACTAAGTAAAGCAGCAGCATCTGACTCCGCATTCCATCCATTCATTTCCGAAAATTCCGATTCCAGTTCAGAGGCTTTAATACCATCGGCCTCAGAGAAATCCGGCTTTGCATAGATGGCGTCCTTCTCCTGCATGATGCTCCAGAGCTTTTGATGGCCCATCATCACAGTGTTAAGTACAGACATCTCATCAAATTCATAGTGGTTCTGGCGCAAAACCGCCATGCGCTTGCCTGGGTCAATGGTCACATTTCCGGAATTTGGGTCAATGTCTCCGGCAAGGATTTTCAAAAAAGTGGATTTTCCTGCCCCGTTGGCGCCAATCACCCCATAGCAGTTGCCACCTGTAAACTTGATGTTAACCTGATCAAAAAGTATCCTCTTGCCAAATCGGAGGGATATATTATTAGCTGAAATCATATCTAATTTAAAGTGAGGCGCAAAGGTAAGGTAATTTGGGAAAAGGCTTTTGATCCGTTAAAGGTTAATAGTTAATCGCATAGTTGAATTAACAGTAAATCGGGCAAACGGAAACTAATTTTTTTGAATGCCTGATTGTCTGGCCAACGTATTCCACATCAAAACTTACCGCCAATGACTTTTAACGATTAACCATTAACGTTTTTTTTATATCTTAACCCCATGAATAAATTTATAATCATTCTACTCCTTACTATTTTTTACTCAAGCTGTTCTGAAAAGAAACCACCCGCCATGGATAAAGCCAGCGATACATTAACCGCAGATTCTACCCCTACCTTGGAGGTGTACTCCCTTGCTAATAAAAATGGGCTCACCATGACAGTCACAAATTATGGCGGACGAATTGTAACATTGCTTGTTCCTGATAAGAATGGAAAGATGAGCGATGTGGTTCTGGGCTTCGATTCGTTAAAGCGATATTTAGTAGGTAGTCATGTTTACGGTGCACTGATTGGTCGGTTTGGAAACCGGATTGCCAAGGGTAAGTTTAAACTTGATGGAGCCGAATATCAATTGGCCATTAACAATGGTATAAATTCCTTGCATGGCGGGCCAAAAGGATTTCATAATCAGTTCTGGCAGGCTGAACCTTTCCAGAAAGGGGATGATGATGCAGTAGAACTTCGCTATAAAAGTGTGGATGGAGAAGAGGGCTACCCTGGTACGCTGGATGTAAAAGTAGTGTATACACTCACAGACCAAAACGAAGTGGTAATTGATTATGAAGCCACAACCGATAAAGCAACGATCATCAACCTTACCCATCACTCCTTTTTTAATTTACGAGGAGAAGGGGAGGGCGATATTCTGGGACACCAGTTTATTATAAATGCTGACCAGTTTACTCCGGTAGATGAAGGGCTGATACCCACGGGAGAATTAAAATCGGTGAAAGGAACGCCATTCGATTTTATAACGCAACACACTGTTGGCGAGCGAATCAACACTGCAGATGAGCAACTAAAATTTGGAAGAGGATACGATCATAATTGGGTACTCAATAAAAAAGAACCAGGGTTGCTAACATTGGCGGCACGTGTAACTGAGCCAGCCTCAGGCAGAGTGATGGAAGTATTGACCACTGAGCCTGGGATGCAATTTTATTCTGGCAACTTCATGAATGGAAAGGATATTGGCAAAACAGGCAACCCTTATATTCACAGATCAGCATTTTGTTTGGAGACCCAGCATTTTCCGGATTCTCCCAATCACGAAAATTTTCCAAGCACTGTGTTAAAGCCAGGTGAGACGTATAGTCAAAAGACAATTTATAAATTCACTGTTCTTAAATAATAATAGATTGTGCTCTAAAAACTCCTTTTGACATTGTTAAAAAAATCTATTTGAAAAAGAATTGGTCACTGAGTGAAATAAATTCCTGACCTGTAGTTTTGCCGTGCGTGCTTCCACTCTTAGAAAAAATTTGTTCCTT
This sequence comes from Bacteroidia bacterium, assembly GCA_031419815.1. GTDB lineage: Bacteria > Bacteroidota > Bacteroidia > Cytophagales > Cyclobacteriaceae > ELB16-189. Next base: position 5,087 of record JANOLM010000037.1, on the reverse strand, counting down.
CCACGACTTACCAAATGCATAAGGGCCTGCAAAGCTGTGCTGCGAAACGTATTTCAGATATGATGGATAATCAGCGGCTATGTCGAAGTTGGTTACTTCCAGAGTATTCGAAAATTCAAGTTCGCTCATATTCACATTTAACGCAGCGATTTTTATTTCACCGGGTAACTCAGGAAGTTTTATAATCTGACTTCTTCCGGGTGGTCCGAACATCGCCCAGTAGGCAGATGTGTTTGATTTCTCGTTAAAATAACTCCAGGAAGCAGCAAACATGTCAATGTCCCCGAAGGTGGAAACTGTTGCAGTTAAACTTGCTGTTCTTTTAAAAGACACTTCAACATTAAACGGCAGCAAATCACTTTTTTTCCCAAGTTGAAATGAATTAATCGTGATATCATCATCTTTATAAAATGAGGTTGACCCATAAACCGGAAAACCATTTCCCGGATATTCGATTTTTATCTCTGCATTTTTTGAAAAGAAAATTCCCAAGTTATAGTACTCTTGAAAATTGTTTCCCGTAGGAAATCCAAACAGCCTCACTGTACCTCTTTTGTTTGTACCTCCGCTCAGAACTATTTTTTCTATGTCCAAGGGCGTACTAATATCGGATAATGAAATAGTTTGTCTGCCCATAGGGTTAAGGTCATGTACAATTTTAAATCTATTGATGGAGTTGTTGAATTCTCTTATAAAAAGCTTGGTGGGTGTTTTGTTTATACTAAGATCCATGGAGCTTTTACTGTACAAAAATTCGGCATCACCGCTTGAACTAACGTAATAATAAGCACTCGAAATATCTGTGAAATCCAAACCGATATTATTGATGATACCCGGGTACTCATTTTTCTTAAGTAAGGTCCATTCTCCCCTGGGTACTTCCTGGAAACTATAAATACTCATGGCACGCGTGCCAGTTACATAGGTTTCGCTGAGTATAAAATTTTCGTATGGATAATTTTCATTTGAAATTTTTATTTGATCACCGTTCTTTATCTCAATAGAGGTCAAAGTAGTACCCTCTCTGTCAGAAAGAAAAAGAAAACCTCTTGTGCCGGAGGTAAGGTGATTGTTGTCAACGTTTAGTACTAAAAGATTATTGCGGATTGATATTTTTACAAAAGCCGTGGTTTGATCACCTGCCGATATTGCCTTTAGCACGTAATTCCCATCCTGAATAGACTTTGTATTTAAGTTAAATGTATAAGGTGATTGGGTGATCGTACCAATTAAAGAATCGCTTAAGAACAGATCAATTTTATCGCCAACTACTGCTGAAGAGTTCAAGTCAAGAGTAACTGTATTCCATAGAACGGATTCATTTTTAGGGTTCGCAAAAAATAAGGCCGGAGTCTCTTCGAGATTATCCTTGCATGAGGTACTGCAATACAGCAAAGCAATGATAAAGAATGAAATGTATCTATCAAGCCAGGCAAGTCTTAACATATTCTTAAAGATACAATTTATAACAAGTGGATGAAAGGATTGTTTCAGATCACGTACTGCTTGTTGGGTCAGTTTTTAATGAGAATAAAAGTGATATATTCCTTTTCCCGCTAAGGGATTGAGTAACCCATTCACCTAATGCCGGTGCGTGTTTAAATCCGTGGCCCGAGCCACCACCTAAGAACCAAAGATTATTAGCCTCAGGATGAGTGTCAAAAATAAAATTTCCATCCGGTGAATTTTCGTAAGGGCACACACGGCTTTCTAACAGCGGTGCATTTTTAAGGTCAGGAAAGCGATGGGCAAGAAAGTTACGTGCATGCAATAGTACTTCAGGGTTAAGGACTCGTTCACCGCTAGTCGGATCAAAATTTTCTCCCCGTCTGTCAACACCTATTTTAAAACCGCGATTGACATTTCCTGGAATACCATAATAGAAATCACTTCCGTCTAAATCCACCCAAGCCGGTAATCCATCAAATTGCTGTGACAACTCCTTGGGCACACCAAAATAATACGCCTCTTGTTTCGTGCAGGTGATGATGTTGCTTAAAACTTCAGGAAAAATTTGTCCCAGCCACGAGCCGCACGCGAAGATGAAAGCATCGGCAGTAATTATTTCACCGGTATGAAGTTGAATGTTTTGAATTTCCCCTGAAGAAATTTTTCCTGGCTTTACAAATGCCTGGATAAAATCACCTCCTTCTTTGAGGAAGGCTTCTAAAACTGCCTGGCAACTTTCGCGCGCTTTAAGATAACCGCCAAAAGGATCGAGCCACGCATGATGTAGATCGGAAGTGTTGATGACAGGATATCGTTTTTGAATTTCAGAAATGCTCAGGTAATCATATTCCATCTTATTTTTTTTTGCGAATGGAATAGAGTCATCGATCAAGGGTGATTTTTGGTCATAACAAAACCAGACTACACCTATATTGAAGAAAAGTTTTTTGCCAAAGCGCTCCTGATTCTCTTTCCAGAGTTGGAGTGCGCGAACGTTCAGATCAAAATACGTTTCATTACCTCCGTAAGTTGAGCGTATTACACGCGTCTCATCACCTGAACTGGATCGGGAATTGCCAGCACCCCAGGCATCGATCAGCGTCACCTGAAATCCACTCCTTAATAAATACAGTGCAGTCCATCCACCAAAAGCACCTGCACCGACTACAACTATTTTGGATTTTGGTGATAGGCTTATTGGCTCCTTTTGATTTTGATTGACTAACGAAGCGGTAGGTGGAGCGAATGTGTTGGTGTTTGGTTTCAAGACGATTTGACTTTAAGAGTTTAAGGAAATTTAGCACACTGTATTTGTCCTATCAGAAACCTTAAATTACACTGATGGAGCCTATGGTCATGCTCACTCTTGCAGAGTGAAATTTCTCAGAAATAAGGAAATTTAATCTTCCGCAATCGATTTTTTAATAAAAAAAGCTAGCTTTAGGTAGATGATTAGAATTAAGTAGCTATTTTTTTAATTGCTTTTTTTAAATTTATTGTAAACTAAAACTAAAATCTATGAAGAAAATTTTACAAACAGTGGCGCTGTTGCTACTGATCACTCATTGGGCAAGCGCTCAAGAAAGAACCGTCAGCGGAACGGTAAAAGATAAAACTGCGAATGCTCCTTTTCCCGGTGTGAATGTAAGTGTTAAGGGCACATCCATCGGAACGTTAACCGATGCATCTGGTCAGTTTACCTTAAAGGTTCCTTCTTCGGTCACCGCCATCACGTTTTCATTTGTTGGGTTTGCTTCGCAAGAAGTTACAATTCCTTCATCCGGCAATATCTCCATCGAAATGGAAGAGCTCATAAGTCAATTGAATGAAGTAATAGTGTCTGTTGGTCGCGGTTCACAACGCACCCTTACGGATACACCGCTACCCATAGATAACTTTTCGGCTACCGAACTTAAAACTTCGGGGCAAGTTTCATTCGATAAAGCCTTGCAGTACAGGGTTCCGTCATTTAATACTGTTAACACTCCTGTGAATGATGCTACCTCATTGTTTGACCCTTACGAACTAAGAAATCTTGGTCCCAGCCGTACCTTGATATTAATCAACGGCAAGCGTAAAAACCTGACTTCCCTGGTGTATACTCAAACCGGTCCTGGTCGCGGAGAAACAGGAGCTGATCTATCGGCTATACCTACCGATGCGATTAAGCGCGTTGAGATTCTTCGGGATGGTGCTTCTGCTCAATATGGATCAGATGCGATTGCAGGTGTTATGAATATTATTCTGAAAGACAGTTATGATGCCACTTCTGTTTCATTAACTACTGGATCAACACTAAATTATGGCGGATTGATGTATGGCGTCAATTACAACAGTGGGGCTAACTTTGGAAACAAAGGATTTATAAATTATCATATGTCATTTAATCGGGAAGAAGCTGCCATTAGAAAAGATAAAATTGATGGGTTAAGTGATGCCAGAGATCTTACTGATAATTCGGCAGCAAGTATCGCTCAAGTTCAAAAATACTTGCAACGTTTTCCTGATGGGAATAACAAAAACGGAACCCCTGATAATACCTCCGCAAAGTTCTTACTAAATGGGGCAATCCCCGTTGGTGAAAGTTCGGAAGTCTATTTCAATGCGGCCTATGTGTATAGAAAGTCACAAAGCAATGCTAATTACCGCCAGCCCTATTGGAGAATAGACCATGGATTATTGCATACGCCTGACGCTAGCCAGCCTGACTATACTACAGATAGTTACGGAGGGGGTGTTCAGACTGAATTTCTTGTGGATAAAGCAGCAGGTGTTTATAAGGGATATATTGGCTATCAACCATCCTTTGAAGGAGATTTATCGGATTACAACGGCACTATAGGTTTTCGCTCACAAGATTTGAATGGTTGGAAACAAGATATGAGCCTTACTGTAGGGGGCAATAAAATGTTATTCACGGTAAATAACACCGTGAACCGTTCTTTGCGCGCCAATAGTCCTGTTTCATTTAAGCCAGGAGGTTTTTCTTTTAACCATATAGTTGGTAATATGGATTTCTCGAAAGCTGTGCGTGATAATTTATTTATTGCTATAGGCTCTGAGTTTCGCACGGAGTCATGGGAATTAATTGCCGGTGATACCGCCTCTTATTCTGGTCAAGGGGCCAATTCGTTCCCCGGATTTCAGCAGCGCAATGCCATTAAAGCCAGTCGCTACAATATTGGAGCCTATCTTGATTTAACATGGGACATCACCGAAGACTTCCTCATTGGTGGTACTATCCGCTCTGAAAAATACTCTGATTTTGGCAATGCCAATGTGTTTAAGGCTACTTCACGTTATAAGATAGGAGATGCTTTTACGTTAAGAGGTTCAATCTCGTCAGGGTTCAGAGCTCCAACACTACACCAGCAGTATTTATCTCTTAGCCAGGCATCATTTTCTGGCGGTGATATTGTAATTACAGGGTTAGCCAACAACTACAGCCGCGAAGCGCGATTATTAGGTGTTCCCAGATTAAAAGCTGAGAAATCCTCCAACATTTCTTTTGGATTTGGATTTAACCCAAATAGGAACTTCTCGTTGACAGCGGATTATTACTCGATTAACATTGATGACAGGATTGTTTATGGAAGTGAGGTAAGCAATGCTTTTATCGACAACATCTCTTTCTTTGT
>JANOLM010000036.1:0-3146 GCA_031419815.1 Bacteroidia bacterium | reverse complement strand
CTTACCACGACCGGGGCAGAAAAATTATTCAAAATGCCTCTTGAAAAATTGAAGAAGGCATCAGCCGATAAAAAATTAGCAAAGCTAAAACCTGCTATGATCTCCTACTCTATCGCGCAAAGCTTTAAAGAAGTTAGGTCGGAAAATGTTTTGGGATACCTGGAGGGCATCGACAAGAAAGATGAACTTGTAGTCATTACCGCGCACTACGATCATATTGGAAAAAAGAAATCGGGAGAAGGAGACCTGATTAATAATGGCGCTGATGACGATGGATCAGGAACGGTTGCCGTGATGGCGCTTGCAAAAGCTTTTGTCACTGCAAAGAAAGAGGGCAAAGGTCCACGCAGGAGCATTTTGTTTATGACAGTTACCGGTGAGGAAAAAGGATTATTAGGTTCTGATTATTATACACAACATCCCATCTTTCCGTTAGCAAATACAGTAGTTGATCTGAACATTGATATGATTGGACGAAGCGATCCACAACATAAAGACAGTGCGCCTTATGTGTATGTGGTAGGTTCCGATAAGCTTTCTTCAGATTTGCACACCTTAAGTGAATCAATCAACAAGGCCAGTACAAATTTAATTTTCGATTACACCTACAATGATCAAAACCATCCCGACCGTATCTACTACCGTTCCGACCATTGGAATTTTGCTAAAAATAATATCCCCATTATTTTCTATTTCGATGGCATACATGAAGATTACCATCGCGTAACTGACGAGGTTGAGAAAATTAATTTTGATTTGCTTACTCAGCGCGCCCAATGCGTGTTTTACACAGCGTGGGAGATTGCCAATAGGGACCAACGGTTAGCGATTGATAAGAACTAGCTGAGGGTGATCAGTAACAGTAGCCAGGACAGATTACCGATTTCTGATCACCGTTTACCTCTGAATAGCAAAACCAGCAAAACCAGTTACCTCCCCCGGCATTACCTCCACATGTTGAACTTGTGCACGGGGAGGTCCGCCATTGCACCATTTTACAAATTTGTACAACACTTCTTCCAATCCTTCCGCTTCGATGTAAACATTACCAGTTGGCTCGTTGCGCACAAATCCCTTTACACCAAGCTCATCGGCCTTCTCTTTTGCTGCGACACGATAAAACACGCCCTGCACTTTTCCTGAAACAATAATGGTGATGTGTTGGGTCATATTAAAAGTTTCTGGTTTCAAGTTTTTCAGTCTCGAAAAACTCAAGACTCAAAATCCGAAACCATTTTACTTACATAATATAATCTGTACTCAAAAACACAGACTCGCGATTGGTAATAATAGTGCCTATAATCTTTTTATTTGTGTCTGTAGCTTTGGCTGCCACTAGCGTTCTTATCGAAAATACGCGAAGAGCATCGGCTACTGATAATGTTCCTTCCGCTGAGTCTTTCCTTCCGTTGAATGGAAATGAATCGGGGCCACGCTGACTTTGTGTGTTGAGATTAATGCGTCCCACCTGGTTAGAAAGCGCATCAATCATATGTGAAATCTGCTTCGAATTGTTTCCAAAAATACTTACCTGCTGACCAAAATTTGAGTTCACTACATATTGAATAGCTTCTTCAAGATCATCGAATGCTACCACAGGAATCACTGGCCCAAACTGCTCCTGGTGGTAAATGTTCATAGAGGGATTAACCGGGTATAGCAAAGCAGGGTAAAAGAATGAGTGGATTCGAGCTCCCCCATTTTCATTCATCACCTTTGCTCCCTTTTGTTTTGCATCCTCCACCAAATCATTGAGGTATTCAGTTTTGCCTGGCTCGGGCAGTGGAGTAATGTTTACGCCATTATCCCAGGGCATGCCCAGCTTGAGCTTACTAATTTCAGAAGCAAATTTTTTGATAAATACATCCACAAGACTTTTATGAACAAATAATATCTTCAGAGCCGTGCAACGCTGACCATTAAAAGACAAAGAACCCAAAACACATTCACTCACTGCGTTATCAAGATCGGCATCCTGTAAAATTATGCCAGGGTTTTTCGCGTCCAGCCCCAGAATAGCTTTAAGCCTGTGTGGCTTGGGATGAAGTTTCTTTAAATCATTTGCGCCTATGTTTGTTCCTATAAAAGCAAACACATCAATTTTACCCGTCTCCATCAGCGCACCAACTGTATCCCGGCCACGGCCATAAATAATATTAATCACACCGGCAGGAAAACTATCACGAAAAGCTTCCAGCAGTGGACGAATCAACAACACACCATATTTGGCTGGTTTAAAAATTACGGTGTTGCCCATAATGAGAGCCGGTATTAAGGTTGTAAAAGTTTCATTGAGCGGATAATTAAATGGACCCATACACAATGCTACTCCTAACGGCACACGTCTGATCTGCGCCATGAAGCCTTGATCTTCCGATAACTTTGCTGAGCTTCGGTCTAATTCCTTTAATGCGCGAATTGTATCAACAATATAATCGCACGTGCGGTCAAATTCTTTCTCAGAATCTTTTAAAGGTTTCCCTATTTCCCACATCAGTAACTTCACTACCTCCGTGCGCTTCTCTTTCATCTTTCCTAAAAACACTTCAACATGGCTGATTCGATCTAAGACACTCATCGTTGGCCATTCGCCTTGTCCGAGATCATAAGCGGCAACAGCAGCATCTAATGCGTCCAGAGCTTCGTGCTTGGTAAGCAGCGGTGTGCTGCCGATTACTTTTTGCGTGTAGTTGCTTCCGTCTTTTATAAACACCGGACTGCTAACCGGATTCAATGCACCTGACCAAGTCCGTAGTTTTCCATTGATCAGATATTCTCGTTGCTCCAAATAAGAGCCAACATTAAATTGTTGTGGAATAGCCGATTCAGTTGGGAACAAGTTTGATAAAAAATCACTCATGGATGATTTGGGTTGAAATTCGATGTCTTTTAATTACGCTTTCTTTTAATCACCTCACCTCCATCCTCTCCTGCGGAGAGGAGTTTATTAGGCTTAACTAAACGACATTGGGTTGAAATTAGTAATCTTTAACACTATTACCACAGGAAGTAAACTTGAGATCAAAGTTTTATTCTCCGACAATCTTAACACCGGAAGATGTGCCGATTCGTGAAGCACCTGCATCAATCATTTCAATCGCTTGCGCCTTGGTTTTAATTCCGCCTGAAGCTTTGATACCAACACC
>JANOLM010000035.1:0-12315 GCA_031419815.1 Bacteroidia bacterium | reverse complement strand
TTGGGCAAATATGTAATACTCCAGATCCGTTTTACAAAAAACGGAACTGATTGTTAGTGCTGTTGGGAGAGTTGTACCCTTGATATCAACCCAACTCCCTGCATTGTATCGATAAATATTTTGATACGACCAGGCGATCGCTTCGCTTTGAGCGAAGGTTACGTTATAAGAAACGGTGGTTGGAGTAGCCAGTCCAGTATTGACTGGCGTGAAGGTTGGAACAGTAACATTGCCATCAATGGATCTCTTAATTCCGTCATTGTCGACTATAAAAATTGTATTGGAATTTGTTGCGATAGTGTTGTAATTATATCCATTATGCGCGGTGCTGGAGTAAACCGTTGACCACGTTACACCTCCATCCAATGATCTGCGAACATTATTTCCATCATTTGCCCAAAACAGAACACTTGACGCTTGGCGGATAGTTGGGCCGGCATTGAATACGCCCGTTGAACTTACCTGCGTCCAGTTTAGCCCTTCGTTTGTGGATTTGAACAAGTGCTGACCGCCCACCGTATAAAAATGACCTGTACCCGGTTCTACAATAATGTCAATAAGGGAGTAGTTGAAGCTGGGGACCACTTTCGTCCACGCGGTAGCCATGTTTGGCGTGCTGTACAAATTATTGCCGGCCACCAGAAAAAACTTTCCAGAGTTCCCCTTAATCACTTTGGGAATATATCCGCCATAAGGCCCATTCATCGATGCCCAGTTAAAATTAACATAAGGTGGTATCGTAGCCGGATCTACTACCACTGGATTGACATACTTTAACGCAGGAGAAGTTGTAGCAGCCGCAAAGGAAACATTGGATGCATTGGTTGCCACCGCACGAACAACAGACCCCGAATTGGGTAAGCTGAAACTATTCCAGGTCAACCCATCATCGCCTGATGTAAAAAACACACCGGGCCGACCCACGCCAATACCTGTGCGGTTCGGTGTGCCATACGTAATAACCGGCATCACTTTTTGATTTGGAAAAATCAGGGTTTTCCATGTGGCACCGTTATCAGTTGATATATAAATATTTGTATCGTCTGCCCAATAAATTTTACTGCCAACTGCAAAAAAACCATTTATCCGAAACGTGGTAGTGGTCGGATCGAACGATGAAAATTTTGTGGCTGCGCCACCCGTGAGTGCCACTTCATACAACTCCCACTTGTTTGCCGTAGTGTTTTTCACAGGCACCACCAAATTATTATTTCCATTAATAGCCAGACCTGGTTGACTAAAATAACTGCCAAATGTTGCTAGAGCCGGTAATCCTGTGATGGCGGCTAGTGGAGTCCAGATGGAACCATAATCGGTTGATTTATAAATTTTATTGGTCGTCCCACCGCCATCAGATGCCGATGCATATAGATCGGCTCCCTTCGCTACAATACCGTTTAATAACTGAGTGGAAGAATGGGTTTCGGGAAGAGAGGTCCACGTATCTCCATTGTCCACCGATCTGTACACGTTGGAGAATGCTCCGTAGGCAATAAGTGTCGTGCCTGAGACAATTATTTCGTTCATTCCATAGATAGGATGTATCTGCTTAAAAAACCAGTCTGCTTGGTTATCCGAGTACCAATAGCCCTGGCCTGAGTTTACCAAATAAAGTATTCTACCCGTGCTGGTGATCTTAACATCACGACCGTCTAATGAATTGATGCCTTTGGTGGCTATGGTCCAAGTTGGGGTGGCACTCGCATTCGTTGTTATGAAAACCCCATCGCCACTGGTACCTAAAAACGCTTTAGTTGTTGATACAAACTTGAGTGCGGTTACTTGCGTATTCGTGTACGCTGCCCCTGGTGAAGTGGTGTACTCTGTCCAGTTAAGGTTGAAGCCTGAAGATTTATAAATTTTTTGAGGGTTGCCGTGAGTGAGAAATACTCCATTTGATGAACAAAACAATTGACTTGAACTAAAATTGGGAGAAGTCAATGCAGACGCTGGTAAGAGATCAATCCAACTATTAAGATCGCCATTTGAGTTACTCCCTACTAACCTATCGATGTTGGTTCCATTATAACTATTCTCTAACATGTAGAGTTTATTGGACGCATCAACACCCATACTTTGGTTATACACAGTTCCTGCAGACGGACTAAGGACATTTGTAAAACTACTATTTAGCCACTGACCTGCCGATGGATGAAGATGACGAAATACCCCAAGATTCGAAGATAAAAAGACATCGCCTGCTGAGTTTGATACCACGCTAAAAATACGTTCAGAGGTAGCGCGGGTATAAAAGCTTGTCCAGGTGACTCCGTCATCTGTTGAAATGTAGGCATCACCATTAAGTGAACTCCACGCAATTAATTCCGTCCCTTGTGGTGTTCTGTGTATACGTTCGGCTTAAATACGCTGGTAGTGTTCTTCCGCTGCCAGGTGACACCACCATCAGTAGAAGTATTTAAAAAGTAGGTGCCTGAACCCCCAAACTCAATGGCATACACTTTATTAGTTTCCACTAACATGCCATAGACAAACATTCCTGCAGGAGTAATCTGTGTCCAAGTGCCTCCATCATCTGTGCTTCTGAAAATAGCACCGAAGTCCTGGTTTAACGCAAATATTTTTGTGGTACCATCATTTTGAACATCTGATATCCTACCACCCGATGGTCCAGTTAGTCCTGTCCAGGCATTTTGAGCATGGCTGGTTATCGCTAAGATTGTAAAAAAGAGGGCGATGTAGAGTTTCTTCATAGATTAAAGCAGTAGGTATAGACGGTTAAAATTAGCCTTTCATTTATGCCAAAACAAACGATAAAGTGATCCAAAAGCCGAAAAGGTTCAGCAGAAACCCTCTTCTTAGGGATTGCCTGCCTGCCGGTAGGCAAGCGGGTACTTGTTGATTGTTCCTTTCGTTTCGCGGTGGCATTTTTAGAGCAGTTCTGCAGTGACAACTGAGTAAAAAGTTGGATCCCATTCATCCGGATTGCGGGTACTGGTTGAATGAATCTTTCGCTTCGCTCTAAAAGATTACTGCAGTCCCGCAATGACAACTGAGCAAAATGAAACCCAAATGTCATTCCGGGCACGTGCAACTTAAACTACAGATAGCTGATTAAAATTTGACCAGGAATCCAGTGGAAGGCAAAGCAAACACATTCATAGCTCTTGTTCCTTTATTCATCCGGATTGCCTGCCTGCCGGTAGGCAAGCGGGTACTGGTTGATTTTTTCTTTCGCTTCGCTCTAAAAGATTCTGCAGTCCCGCAATGACAGATGAGCAAAATGAAATTCAAATGTCATTCCGGGCACGTGCAACTTAAACTACAGATAGCTGATTAAAATTTGACCCGGAATCCAATGGAAGGCAAAGCAAACAAATTCATAGATCTTGGTCCTTTATTCATCGGGATTGCCTGCCTGCCGGTAGGCAATCGGGTACTGGTTGAATGAATCTTTCGCTTCGCTCTAAAAGATTAATGCAGTCCCGCAATGACATTCCATAGAAAAGGAAGGGAGCCCAAACTAAAATTGAAATGTCATACCGGGCACGCTTGAACTCTTTGCAAAGAGATGAGGCATGTCTGACCCGGTATCCCGAGAAGATAAGCAAAACTCATTTCATGGCTTCTGATCCCGTACTCACCGGGATCGCGGGTACTGATTTAAATTATCCTTCGCTTCGCTCTTTTAACTTTTCGGCAGTCCCGCGATGACAATTTCATAGTAAGAGGACAAGCACAAAAAAAGCGAGAGCATCACTGCTCTCGCTTTTGTCTATAGAAAAATAAATTCTTGATTATCTCGCTACGAAAATAAAATCACTTCCGGGTGCATTGTCACCAAACTCACCAAAGCGAGGTACAATTTTCAATCGCTCAACAAACGTAAATACTTCAGGCAATGTCAGCATACCATCCTTGCCTCCGCGTGAACGCAATGCCTCTAAGAAACTCTTTGCAAAAGGTGAGTGCTTTCCTGGGATACCATCCGATACATAGGTCTTTCCACCAGACGTAAGGAACCTTCTGGTTTTATACGTGAGCTTGCGGGTTAGGAACTCAGCCTGATTTTGTTCTTTGTACACCTCTTCTTCACCTCCTCTGGAGGATGCCAATGCCTGATCAAACGTGCCACCGAAGCATACATCCATCCCTAAGAAAATATGTTCAGCAGGTATGTTGTTGATGATAGAACGAAGACGGTTGTGAGACAAGTAACTGGTTTTACCTTCATCGTTTAACAACGACTCTTTTGTTACCACAAAACCTTCACCGAAAGTCTGGTCATACGTGCCATGGCCTGCAAAGAAGATAAACAATTGGTCAAGTGGTTGATACTTTTTCTCAGCGTAGTCCCTCAATTTTTTAAGTATCTCCGACTGGGAAGCATTCTCCACCATGTCTACTTTAAATCCATAATTTTTTTTCAGTTCTTCTGATATGGTGCGTGAATCAAAAACAGGGTTCACCAAATCATTCCAATTGTCGTATTGGTCAGTCGCAAAAATCAAAGCGTAATCTGTTCTGTTAAGCTTCGATGCATCTGCCAACGTAGTGCTACCCACCACCACTTTCTTGAAGCTGATCGTTTTTACTCCATCTGTATTCTCTGCCACAATCTCCAGCAAGTTTTCCCCGTCCATTAAAGTCAGGTTTCTTTCGATAACCGCATGCATTTTTTCCGTTTCCTTTGGCAGTATAGTTTGTGTGCCGCGAGACGCTGCCTCCACTGTTTCCTTAATAGAAATTGAAATGCTCTTTAGTGCAGTTGAGGATTCAATCTCAAACTTTATGCTATACCTGTTCTCCTGAGCATAGTTAGTTTCCGCTAAGGGAGTAATCCAGTTGATTGCCGGAACAGTTGAAGCTACCAGCTTCTTAGGGTCGCTGAAGTCTACCTCGAATTCATTTGTGCGCGTGCTCACATTTTGAGCCTTCACCACTGTGATGAATCCTAGCATCAGCACCACAGCCAACGTGATTTTGTTTTTCATGACTTAAACGTTTATTTTTTTATGATAATTTTTCCGCTTTGTACTTCGCTTCCGCTTGAACTGGTCACCGCAAGACGGTATGTATAAACTCCACTTGTTAGCCCCCCTAAGCTGGCATCCCACTCAGAGTTATAAAAACCAGGATTAAATGTACCATTAATTAATGTATTTATCTTCCTGCCCAGCATGTCATAGACCTCCAGACTTACCTGATAGCCAGTCGCTTGGTCGGGCAGGGAGAATGGAATAGTGGTCATTCCAGTAGAGGGATTAGGATATGCCTTGCCCAATAAGACTCTGCTCGGTTTGATTTTAGATTTTATATTCGAGCCAAAGAATATTTTAAACTTACCGGACTCGCTTGGGTTAAAGGCAAAACGCCCAGTTTCCCGCATGTTAACCAGGGTTTGAGTTTGGATATCCAGCAGGAAAAGATCTTTGTCATTATCTCCTAAGCTGTTATTCTCCCAGGTAAGTTCTGCCGGGCCTATCAGATTTGAGCTCACCGAAAATTCCCATGTATACTCTTTTTGTGTAGGCACCACATCGTGTGAAAACTTTCGGATGAAGTGTTCCGGATGATCAAAACTTAGTTCGAGGTAATCGAAAAATCTCGGTGGCGTTGCGTCATCGTGTTCATCGAAACTTGCTAGTGCTTCAGGATTCATTCCAATTGCACTCAACTCGTTGACCACCTCCTCTTGAATAAGCGTAATTGGCATTCTCCAATTCGCTTCATTTAGTTCAGAGGAAGGAGTCTGATCACTCACTCTTCCACCCGCTGTGGTTTGACCTTTGAAGGGTATTTTAAAACCAGGTACATCTACAAGCACATTGACAAACCCGCCCTGACCTATCGTCAACTCATCGCCAGCTACATACGTGCCCCCTGTAAAGGTTTTTAGTGCTCCAACATTTCCAGTGGCATTGTTATAGGTAATGGCTTCACTCCATTTTATAGGTGTGGTGTACGGATTGCCAATTTGATTCCATCCTTTCACCAACGAAATGGTAAATAGATTGTCGCGTGTATTAGAAGGGGATACCGGATCAATCTGTGTAATTTTAATAGCATCCTTGGTGTTGATAAAATAACTTCTTCCTCTTTCTACATCCGTAAATCCTGAGGCGGGATATTCCACCCATGCTCCATTTGGCAGGGGGTTGGAGGTTAATCTGATGATCTTCCATTTTGTTTTGTCTGCGCTACCTAGCGCACTAAAAACGACTTCTATCTGCGAATTTGCCAATTCGTAAGGAACAGCTATTACCCTCCATGAACTTGCTGACGCTCCACCTGGCAAATCAATTTGCGGCCTGTTGGCGGCAGTCAGTGTGACGCGACTTGTAAAACGGGAAGAGTCTGCTGGGAGCCTCGTCTTATTGTTAGCTGCATCCCTGGCCCTGAAGTAATATTCAAAACCCATTTCATCTGCGAAGCTAGAAGCTACATTAGTTTCCCATTTGCCAGAAACAGTGTTAAGGACAAGGTCTAATTTTGTATAATCCTTGTCGCTAATCTTCCGGTGATACATGACGGCAGAAGTAACAATCTTATTATCGGATGCTGAAATGGCAAGTGCCTTTGGACTAAATCCCTTTTCGAGTTTATTAAATTCTACAGGATCGAACGAAATAGCCGGTGCCGTTACATCAGTTGCTTCTACGGTAGTAAATTTCCATTGACCTGAAGGCACACCTTTGAAATTATTCTGGTTTACGTCTACAAATGCCCCAGCCTGAATGGTAATCTCGATAGTTTTCAGGTTTGGCAAACTAGTAGCAGGTGTGTAGGTGTATTTCGATCCAGTTATCGTGCCGGTGATGGAAACATCAGCTTCTGTTAAAAGAGCCGTGCCCTCTCTTACTTGAATTTTCTTTCCGGCAACTGGAGTAACGGCCTTATCAAATGTGATTTCAATAGTAGTGTTAATAGGAACATTCACGGCATTTAGCGCTGGAAGTATCGCTACCACATCTGGCCCAATTGTAGTTTTAAAGGCCCAACTTCCAAGTATCAATGCTGCCGATTCATTTTGAACGGCATCTATAGCCGCACCCGCATCGACCGTTAACGTGTAGTTTGTATTCAGCTCCAACTTATTAGTGAGTGTAAAGCTGTACTTGTTACTGGTTATGGTAGCAGTAGTCATTTCCAGTTGGGCGACAGGAGTAGTGGTATCGCTTAGCTTGAAAAGCTTTATGTACTTACCGGCTACAGGAGTGGTGACAGCACCAAATGTGATTTCAACACTGGTTGTTGTATTGACATCGGTTGTATTGTTGGCCGGCAAAATTGAGACAAGTAAGGGTCCAGTTCCAATCGTAAAAGACCATGCACTCGAAGGAATGGCTAATGAATTATTTTGTGCAGCATCAACAAATGCCCCTGCATCAACCGCTACTTGGTATGCCGTGCCCAACTCCAGTTTGGCTGGCAATGTGAATGTATATTCATTTCCTGCAACAGTAAGAGCTGTGACTTCAGCCCGATAAACATAGTTAACTAAATCAGAAGCTTTGTAAAGGCTTACATATTTGCCTGCCACTCTTGTTGCCGGTTCATTTAAGGTAAGCTTAAGTGCAGTACCCGAAGAAACATTCGATGTACCAGGAGCTGGTGATAATGTAGCGACAGGCCCTGTTGCATCTTCTGTAATAGTAAGAATCTGGTTGGCTGAAACGTTTGTATACGTTTGTACTTTACCATTTGGCCAGCGCACTTCCAGTGAGCTCACAGTTGTTGCGGTACCCAAACCAAAATGCTGGATCAAACTGTTTTGAGAACCGTAGCCAGTAAGCCCCGATACTTCGCGGATTTGCGTTCGCGCTGGTGTTGTTGTGATTGCTTTAAGCCTTGCGCCAATGGCAGCTTTGTTTGAAACGGTGCCAATTAACTTTACCTCCAACCAGTTTTTGGAAGCGGATGTAGTATTCGTATTCTCATATAATATTGCCGGGATGTTGATAGTTGTGGTGCTGCCTTTACCCAAATACACATCCAAAAAACCATCCGCATCAAAATCGGCCATGCTGCCACCAATTTCAAAAATATCAGGATGGACGATAAGTTCCTGAATGGTCGTGTATTTAGTAAAAGTGCCCGAACCGTTGTTTAGAAAAATTGAATTGGCCGCACTGTTCACAACAATTAGATCCAGGTCTCCATCATTTTCGATGTCGCCAAACATGCTGCCGAAAGTACCCGTACCGCCTTCTGTCACTGCACTTGTGGTAAGACTGGTGAAAGTGCCATTGCCATTGTTGCGATAAAAATAATCTACTATGGATCCTGCCCCACTCGTGTTTTGACTTCCTAAATAAAGATCAAGATCGCCATCGTTATCAACATCACCCCAGCTTGATGTGCGTATGGATGGCAAAAGTTCGGTGTCAAAAACAGAACCCGTAACGCGCGTAAATGTGCCATCACCATTGTTATTGTAAAGATGAGGTGGCTCCGTTGGAGTTGGGCTAACTACATTTAAGGTAGCCACAAAAATATCCTGATCTCCATCGTTGTCATAGTCCACTGCCGATGCACTGCGTGTATCATTTTGGTCAGTGACAAGTGCTCCTGTTGTCGTCTGGCTTAAGCTGAGTCCTGCATTATTCTTCAGCACCTTTGCCTTAAAAGAAGAAAGTGTAGATCCACTATTCCCACTGGTTGATCCATTTCCTAAAAAAATGTCTGTAAATCCATCCTTCTCTATATCGATGAGCGATTGTGATTTCCATTGGTTGCTGATATTCTCGGTGTTATCTACAAGAGTGCTGGTAAAATCCCAATTTCCATTGTTGATCATCAATACATCTTTCTCGAATGTCCTTCCCAAGTATAGATCCAGTTTTCCGTCATTGTTAAAATCAAAAACAGAAATTCCACGGGTAATAGCCAGGTTTAAATTTGTCAATGCGGCAACAGACCTGACATCAAACACTCCACTTCCCTTGTTCTCATACACTTTTGGGGGTATATTCACTTGGTTCTGATTTTGAAAAGAAGGCGTGATCAGATCTTCATCGCCATCGCCATCCATATCGCCCCAACTTCCACCCTGCTCCACATCAAAATTTAACTGAATGGAATTTTCTACCGGCCTGAATAATGTAGCTCCTACGCTAACAGCCAATTCAGCAGAAAGTGGAGATTCTCCAGTCGTATTTAAAGAAGAAATTTTATAGAAATAGGTGGCTCCTGAGGTAAGGCTTTTATCAATGTAGGTGACGGTTGGATAGTTCACTGTAGCAATCGGCAAAAATGTACCTCCAGAAGTCGCACTGCGATACAATTTATATTGCGTTTCAAATGCAGTAGTGCTCCAGTTAAGAAGCACTTCGGTATTTGAGTAAATAAATGTTTTTAATTGTGGGGTTGCGGGTATTGGGTCTGAAGCATTGAGTGTGTAGGTGGTGGTAGCTTTAAAAGGTTGAAAATTAAAACTAGCCTGCCATTTTAAGGTTAAGGTATTGGTTGTGGAATTCCATGTTCCATTTCCATTGGGTAAATCACCTGCGGTGCTACTGCCATTCTGGTTCACTACAAAGGTACTCCCGCATCTCTCACCAAACAGAAGACCATCCCATTGGAACCACACAGGTACTGGGGAGGTCGGCACAATATTGTTATTATAGACTTGAACGTAATATAAAGCATTGCCAAAATCCTCAATCAAAATATTCGTTCCTGTAAATGGACCCGCCCCGTTTGTTGGGAAACCTGAATCCGCAACTGTTACAGAATTCCAACTCCTGTTGCCGGGTAT
Organism: Bacteroidia bacterium; assembly: GCA_031419815.1. GTDB lineage: Bacteria > Bacteroidota > Bacteroidia > Cytophagales > Cyclobacteriaceae > ELB16-189. Next base: position 2,597 of record JANOLM010000035.1, on the reverse strand, counting down.
TGTCCCCACGCAAGCACTGCTTAAAGTAGTCAAAGAAACTTCATTGGAATAGGCCGACTGGCCGGCACCATTTTTAGCCGAAACCCTAATGTAGTTAGTTGTTCCCGGTGTTAGCGCACCCCGTATCAATCGCCTGAGTTTGCCCTGAAAATTTGCTGAATATCCTACATCCGAAGTGGTTTGATAGGAAGTATTATTGCCTTCTGAAACTTCCAGTAAATATGTGGATTCGTTATTTGAATTATCATTCCACATAACGTCTGCAGAGTTGTTGTCAAAGCCAAGTACTGTCAACCCAGTGGGTGCTATAGGAGGAATGATAGTGCTGATGGTCTTGTACGCGGTAGAGTTTGTGGTGGCCACATAGGCTATTTCGGTTGAGTTAAGTGTTACATCAACTATGCGCGCAGTAGATTCTAGAAATGGGTTGTTGGTCCATGTACTGCCATTGTCTTTTGAGGTATTAAAAGAATTTACACTTGAGGAACCCGTTACCACCATGTTATTCCTGTAGGCCCAAATTTTTGTGGCTGCAAAAGTTGAATTAATACTTTTTGAAGTCCAGGTGGCTCCGGCATCTAAAGACACATCCAACTGTGTGGTGTTATTGAGAGAATAAACATAAGTAGTGGTGGCATTTGCTACAACGGAAAAATCGTTAAAAACAGATGGTCGAATGGAAGTGGCCGTGGAAGCGCCATTGAGGATTTTATATAAGATTGAATTATTAGTGCGTGCGTATATATTGTTTGCCGCGTCTACTTGAATTTTGGTGATACTGCCCGTCAAGCCTGTGATGGCAGTTGGCACCCAGGTGACACCCTGGTCAGTTGATTTAAGCAGGTCTTGATTAGAAAAAGAGAAAAGGTTAAGTCCATCGTAAGTCACTACTTGTTGAAGTGAATTGGTTGTGTTTTGAGATGTCCATGAATTTCCAATGGTTCCGATTGATCGAACTACACCACTACCATAGGCGATAACAGAATTATCTACTAACTTAACGAAACCAATAATGGAACGATCAACAGGAGAGGCAGACTGATACGTCCAGGTTACTCCTTCATCAATTGATTGCAAATAACCGCTGCCACTACTATTGAGGCCATATGAAACAAATATTCTGTTTTGTGCGGTTACAAAAATTTGTGAAGGTGTAAGCGATTTAAAACTTCCGTTTGCATCTGCCCATGTTACTCCGCCCGTAGTGGTTTTAAAAACACCTCCGGGATTGGAAGACATTAGCCAGTTTGAAGACGATATCAGTGATAGGGAAGACGGTGTAATGTGCACAGAATAAGAAGCACCAGCATTCCAAACGGTGCCGAGTGTATTGCCAGAATATACTTTTCGGCTAGATGAATTTGAATTTACCAGATATAAATTTTCAGAAGCATCAAATGCCAGATAGCCATTAAAGCTTGCATCCGTGATTGTCCCCTTGATAGAAGCCCACGCATTACTGCCAGAGGTAATGCTCTTTTTGTGTGGCCCTGAATTGGTTAATGCAAAAGCAACGCCACCGCTATTGACCACCAAAGAATAAACAGTCTCAGAGGAGGTAATAGATCCGGAAATGGCAAGTGGTGCCGAGCTAAAATTAAAACCACCATCTTCTGCCACTTTCACCCCCTGACCTGAGGTGGATACATAAACAGTTTCAGTGTTTAATGGGTTTACATCCAAATCGTTTACAGTATTGACAATGTCTGTCGAAGCGATGCTAAACGCTGCTCCACTATTGGTTGATTTGAAAATGTTGCTGTTGCTTAATGCGAGATAAATTTTTGTAGAGGAGGCTGCTTTTATGCGTCTTATCGAAGTTGTAATACCTGTGCTGTTTAGGTTTGCAAAGGTTGCACCTCCGTCAGTGGATTTATAAATTCTGATGGAAGCTGATGCATAGATGTTTCCCGAAGGATCGATATCAAGATCAGTAAAAAAGATATCGCTGCCGGCAGCTATTTTTGTCCAGGTGCCTCCCTGGTCGGTACTTCTCCAAAGTCCATTGTTTGAAGTAGCGGCAATTGCTGCCCCGGATGAATGTACTACCAGATCAACTACAGAACCACCAAACGGGCCGTTCAGTTGTGTCCAATAATCTTGTGCTATTAGTTGAGTAGATAAGAATAAGAAAACTATCAGTAAATATCTTTTCATAGATGCTCGTTCAGCTTTATTCTGGTTACCGATTAATTTCCTGGCAATGGTGGATTTACAATCTCAATAGAGGTATCTGGTGGCGGATTTTCACCTCCCTTGCTTCCACCAGCCAAAAATGCTACCGCCCCACCTACTGCCAGCACAGGAAGTACCTTCAATAACAAGGGCACTTTTGGGGCTACTTTAAAATAACCGGTGTACACTGCTTCCTCGCTATTCTTAGCATCTGTGATTTTGATGCGGTAATCTTTACCAGGCTTAACACTGCCCGGTATGCTCATCAGATATGATCCATTGTTGGGATGGTTCAATTCACCTTGTATGCGTTGACTGCCTTTGAAAAGTTCAATGTGAACCGGATTGGTACTGCCAGCTTTCCAGTTGAGGTTCAAATTTTTTCCGCGTTTGTAGGATTTATTAACATCAAAGGACTGGAT
>JANOLM010000034.1:0-2131 GCA_031419815.1 Bacteroidia bacterium | reverse complement strand
GTCGGACGTACAACAGTCACACTCTCCATAAATTTTACAATCCTTTTTGTCCGGCCCCAATTCGAAGATCATACCTGTCAGTCGTTGGCCGGTTCCTTGACTTAGTGTCGCTATTAAAAATAATATCGTTAGGAAAATCTTTATCATTATGTCTGTCCCGAGCCAATTACTGCCAACGGTCGCGGATTGCTGCTGGCGGTTTTGAAACCACTTCGCGCTAAGCCACCACAAGATAAATAAAGAACTACAAACTTGAATAACAAATTCCCCCCGCTTGCAGCAAACCGCTGTTGTGAGCAGGGCGTTGACCTACCATAGTTGTAGGGGGATTCAATTGAACAAGAGCCGTCAGCTGCAAAGTTGATTTTTTCCAGTAGCAAAACGATCAATGAGATGAAAGGACAGGAGCCGTCAGCTGCGCACCAACCACCGCCTAAGTAAATCAACTTCCTGTTTCAAAGCTTCGCGTGCCTTGCTTACAACTTCTTTATACCAGCCATAAATCACACATATCTTCCCGTTTTGGTTGGATTTGTGCCGTTTATGGCTTGTATTTCACTTTTACCTAAAGGTGCGTTTTTTTTACAAATCATCAAATGGGCTCTTCACATTCCGTATGCTTTTGGTGCTCACATGGGTATATAGCTCGGTAGTGCGGCTGCTGCTGTGGCCCAGTATCTCTTGTATGTGCCGCAGGTCTGTGCCGCTTTCCAATAAGTGTGTGGCATAGCTGTGCCTTAGCCAATGAAGGCTTACTGGTTTTTTGATCTTGGTCTTGGCCAGTGCTTGTTTCAGCACGTTACTAAGGCTTCGCGCATCATAGGGGCCATGCGTTTGACCTTCAAATAGCCAGGTGGTAGGTTTAAAGGCTGCATAATAGTTTCGCAGCAGAACAAGCACTTTGGGCGAAAGCGGTACGATCCTGTCTTTTTTGCCCTTGGCCTGCCGCACTATAATGACACCCCGCTGGCTGTTTATATCCGCAGGTTTCAAGTTCAACAACTCGCTGCGCCTTAGCCCACAGCTATAGATTACGGCCAGCATGGTCTTGTGTTTAATATTTGTGGGGGCATCTAAGATCAACTTTATTTCCTCTTTGCTCAATACGTTCGGCAATTTCTTTTCCCTAATCGGGCGTTCCAGCTCATTTATCTCCAGCCGCTTGCTTTCAATTGTACCAAAATATAATTTGATGGCACTCACAATTTGATTTTGATACGATGCCGACAATTTATTTTTTAAAATGAATTCATTGTTGTAAACAATCACATCGTTGTTGGTGATTTCCCCAATCGGTTTATGGCCAAAGAAACCAAAAAAAGATTTCAACGCCTCGGTATATGTTTTATGAGTATTGTGACTGTATCGCCTCGACAGGAGCCATTGTGAAAACCGATGCAGTTGCTCGGCTGCCTCGGCTGACAGTATTTCCTTTGGCGGTTGAAGTTTAAACCTTGCCCGGTTGGCCTCCGTATCGGGTAGATGCCATGCTTTTAGAGTAATACTCCAGCGGGCATCTGTCAATTCTTTCATGCGTTTGATGGCCTCAACATTTTTTTCAAAATACACGGCTATACGACTTTCTCCTTTGTGCTTGACTATCTTAGCTTCCCACTGCATACGATAATAAAAATAGAGAATCTAAAGGAATAGTCAGCACGCGGCAATCATAAACTAGTAAAAGTAATGAGGACACCGAACCCCGCCATTGCACAAACCTTTTGTGTGCGCCCAGCATGGGCAAAGGTTATCGAATATACCTTGAATATTCCAGAGAGTGCAAATCTCTTACAGGCGAGTTGGTGAAGCCTGTTAGTCCCGCTAAAGCTGGATCTTCGATAAGTCGCAAAGCCTGCCCTGATTAATTTACTGTTGTCCGACTAAAATATAGAACTTCATTCCCACCCCTAAAGAGTGATGAGAATCAATCCAAATTGCCATTTCACGAATGTAAATTTTTTTTTTACAAAAAATAATCTAAGAGGTCAGATTACTTACTAAAAAACCAGACTCATTAATGCTTTCCCTCATGGTCGTGCTCATGCTTTTCGCCACCACCATGCCAAGCTTCCATAATCTCATGAAACTGATCGTGGATAGTGAACAAAGTTTTACCCACCTGATCTTCCGG
>JANOLM010000033.1:0-2333 GCA_031419815.1 Bacteroidia bacterium | reverse complement strand
CTGCATCCTGGCTGTTGGCAATGAAGGAAAGGAAAGCGTTCAACGCCTGCATCAATCGTTGTGCGCAAAATATAACTCAAGATTGAAGTTGTTTGAGAGTTGAGTTACAGTTCGTAAGATCAGTAGTCAAAACGGCTGAGTGTCAAAACCTCATTTACTTTAAAAAAAAGCGGAAGTTCTCACTCCCGCTTTAATCTTACTACTTATGTCTTGCTACTTACTGCTACAACTACATTTTCCTTATATGCCCGCTACCCGAAGCATGACTGTTCACATGATTAGGATTGCCTTTTACCAGTCCAATCATTCAACTCAGTGATTAGGATATTGGGTCAGTATTCTTGTGGCTTCTGCTTTACATGACGGAACCGCAGCACTCGGATAGTATCTTCTGTGATGAAGTAAGATATGCGGTAGTTGTATTTTTCAAAAGCGCGGAAACGAATGTCCTTGTCCTTTCGATATTTGTCTGGTGGATACATCTCAGGGAGATCAGCCAGTTTTTTAGAGGCAGCTATAATTTCCTGCTTTACTTTTTCAGCTTGTTGAAGTGAGTCCCCTTTGATATAATTGTATGCTTCCCTCAAGGCAGTCCGGGCTGATTCATCCCAGACTACTTTTTTCTTTTTCACCATTGAGACGCTTCTTTTTCCAAGTCTTCCTGGGTGATAAACTTGCCAGATTTAATCCTGGCATTGGCTTCATCTAATTCCCGATTGTATTCTTCAAGGCTGGATTCGATAGCTGACTTTCTAGACCTCAACAGCTTTATAAAAATTTCAATCAATGTTGGATCTCTTACTTTATTCAACTCTGATTGTATCCATTTGATTTCTGCCTGGATGTCCATATACCTTTAATTTTACCCTCTACAAATGTAGCAATTTCATACCTGTTTTAACTAGTTGTTTTATAGTGAATAACACCCGGAAACAAAAAAAGCGGAAGTTCTCACCCCCGCTTTAATCTTACTACTTATGTCTTGCTACTTACTGCTACAACTACATTTTCCTTATATGCCCACTACCCGAAGCATGACTATTCACATGACTTGGATTGCCTTTATAGGAAACGCTTCCACTTCCAGAAATATTGGCATCTAACTCACTCTTCACATTAATCTCCACATCGCCAGAGCCTGATATGCGTACCTCGCACTTATTTACTTCCAGATTGGCAGCCAACACTTTGCCAGAACCGCTGATAGAAGTTTTTACTTCATTGGCTGTGCCACTGGCTTGAATTTTTCCAGAGCCGGATACACCAAAACTAGCTTTATCTTCAACAGCAATATCTAATTCTATTCTTCCAGAGCCGCTGACATCGCTGTCATAATTTTTACATGCTGCTTTCAAAATAATTTCACCAGATCCCGATACATCGGCTTCTACATCACCCGATACCACAGCTTCAAGTTGAAGTGAGCCTGATCCACTTACATTCAGGTTAAGACCAGAGGATATTATTTTTCCTTGCCCTATTAAATCCCCTGAGCCACCCACACTCAATCCTTCAATATCTTTCACCGTAATGTATACGTTCACCTTGTCGTCATCATCGCCCCAGCTCCAATCCATCCAACCCTTACCTTCTTTTCCTACAACCAACCGATTGCCTTCAACTTCTGTTTCAATTTTCTCCAGCACATCCTTCTTTCCTTCAATCTCTACTTTTTGAGGGCTTCCTTGTTTAAGATAAAGTTTGCCAGAAACGCGAAACGAAATTTTGGTGAAGGTGGAAACATCTCTGGTTTCTCTTGTTTGAGCCATCATCGTTGATATGCTCAATACAAAAATGAGCAGAGTGGTTGATATCTTGGTTTTCATATTATTTTGTTGGGTTGATTACTTTTGTTTAACGATAGACCGAACTTAAAGTCTAGGGTTGCCTGGTTTTGCATATATTTTTATTCTGAGGATGACATAGAATTTTCTTTTCTTTAAGACGCGAAAAACAGCTCCCCAGTTACAGATGTCCGGGTTTTCTTTTCATACAATTAAAGTAGCCGCAGAGGGTTCTTTCAAAGAAAAGGGCAGTAAAATCTGTACGTTTTCCTATCCGGTTGAATAGGAAGAAGAGATAAAAGCGAAAGTAGAGGATTTGAAAAAGAACACGTTAAATGATTGACCCAGACAGGTCGGCCTTCACTTTTGCAGAAGGGGATAAAGAATTGCCCTCTAAAAAAGGTGTGACCCCGGCAGGAATCGAACCTGCATCTTCAGAATCGGAATCTGAAATACTATCCATTGTACTACGGAGCCAAATAATGAGGGCAAAGATATTGGAAAGGTTTGCCTGGATCAACTGGTCTTGCTATAAAATAATTAACCGAA
>JANOLM010000032.1:0-1820 GCA_031419815.1 Bacteroidia bacterium | reverse complement strand
GGTGCCTGTCCTGAATGTGGTAACATAAATCCCGAACAAGTTTTCAACATCATTGAAACCCGGGTGGTAAATGAATTTGGTCGCTTTACGCATACACGCAAGATATCGCCAGGCCAATGGTATCAATACTTTAAGCAGAAGATTAAATTACCAAAAGTAGAGCAGATAACAGATTCTCTTCCAATCGTACAGAAAATTCCAAATCGACTGAGGCAACTTAAAGTCTTTATACAGCGGAATGTGTTTTCAAAAATTTCGGACCACCAGTATTTGGCTATCAATGCACTGCTTGCCCCTGTGCTGGCATTGTTCATTGCGTACTTTATCAAATTTCATGACATTGACTCAACGTACACTTTTTACGGTAACGACAACATTCCGGTATATTTTTTCATGAGTATTGTGGTGGCATTATTTGTGGGGTTGATTGTAAGTGCAGAAGAAATATTTCATGACCGAAAAATTCTTAAGCGAGAGAAATTTCTAAACTTAAGCCGTGGCAGTTACCTCACCTCAAAAGTGATGGTGCTATTTGTGATTTCTGCCATTCAAACAATTTGTTTTATTCTGGTTGGCGACCAGGTGTTGGGAATCCCGTTGGGGGAAATGCGTTACTGGCTGATTTTGTATTCATGTTCCTGCTTTGCCAATATGTTAGGCTTAAACATTTCTTCCGCGTTTGACTCAGCGGTCACCATTTATATTCTCATTCCTATTTTAATTATTCCTCAATTGCTATTGAGCGGTGTAGTCATCAGCTTCAGTAAGTTTAATCCCAAAGTGGGTTCGCCAAAAGGTGTTCCGTTGATGGGCGAGTTCATGGCCTCGCGGTGGGCATTTGAGGCGTACATGGTTACGCAGTTTAAGGACAATCCGTTTGAACAACAATTTTATACGCACGACAAAGAATTGGCGCTGGCGGAATACAAGCGAGTTTACTACATACCCGAGCTTGAATCAAGACTTACTTTGGCGGTAGGTGAGCGACAGCGTTGGCGAGATTCAAATGAAAATAATCCGGTGAAGGGGGCATTGGATTTATTGCGGAGTGAGATATCAAATGAACTAAAAATTGTAGGCGATGATAAGTTGCCGGAAGTCAGCCTGCTGGCGATTGGCAAGTTTGATTCAACCGTGTATCAAAAGACTTCTCATTTTCTCTCCGTACTCAAGAAGTATTACAGCACACGATTGGCGAATGCCTCTGCTGCTAAAGAAAGTTTGGTCACGCAATTGACGGATACTCCGCAGAAACTGGAAGCTTTTGAAAACATGAGGAAGGATTATCAAAATGAATCGGTCACGCGTATGGTAGAAAATTCTGGTGAAGCCACGCGCATCTTGGAATGGCGTGGAGAGCTCATACAAAAGATTTATCCTATTTACTTTGAAGACCACCGGCCTAAGCATTCGTGGGATTTTAGAGGCAACTTTTACATTCCCACAAAGTATTTTTTGGGAAAAACATTTGATACCTTTTATTTTAATATTTCCATGATTTGGGTGATGTCCCTGATCTTATACCTTACTTTATACCTGGATCTCTTAAAGCGAGGCGTGCTTAGGATAGGCACCTACCTGAAATACAGGAGGAAAAATCTGAAAGAATAAACCCTTTTTTAGTGTACACATTAATTAAAGTGGAGTTCTTAAAATTCAATTTCCCATGCCGTTGGCTTGGCAGGCTTTATCATTTCCCCTCGCCTGCCACGCGCTTCGCATGGGGGGAAACTGGAATGAGGTAATAAAAAGAAACAATTTAATTTTAAGAACTCTAACATAACAAAACCTACTATGAAGCTTAACCCAGGATTATTAAC
>JANOLM010000031.1:0-2861 GCA_031419815.1 Bacteroidia bacterium | reverse complement strand
ATACCGAAGCATGACAGGTGAAATTTCATTATCATAAGCCGGCCTCCAACTAAGTAGCGTTCTTAAAAAGAAAAGAATGAAAAAAGAATTGGCGATAAGGTTGGCCAGGAATACATACCCGACATTTATCGCAGGGTCATAGTTAATTTTCAAAAAATAATAATTGAGGATCAACAATAATAAAACGCTAATAATTTTTGCGGAAGCGAACTGCAATGCTTTTTTTTCTAGTCGAAGCCTTGCGAAAGGAATAGCAACAACTGCATCCGTCAGCATGACTAGCGTGAGCCAGGTGATAAACTCTGGATGTTGCTCCACACCAATGGAGGTTGCTATGGAAGAGGAAAACAGAATAAACAAAATGGAAAGCGGAACGCTTATGAGTAGCACGCTGGTTTGGGCGAGATTAAAAATCCGTTTTGCATCGGCACCTGGTTTGGAGGCAAACCGAAAGAAGGCTGTTTCCATGCCAAACATGAAAACGATATTGATGAAGGCAACATAGGCATAGAGTTTCGTCATGTCTCCATACTCTGCGCGCTTAAATACATCCGTGTGCAGAGTAACGAGCAGGAAATTTAGCATTCTTGGTAAAATGCTGCCCAGGCCGTAAAGAACTGTTTCACCCGCGAGTTGTTTTATTTTGGACATGAAAGCCGTTAACAGTTGAAACGAAAATCAAATATATCTTCAATGTGGTTTTAGACTTTTTAATCTCCACAAGGGATGCAAAAAATAGGCCTTTGACTAAAGTGTTTTAAAAGGCTCTAAACTTTTTGTGCGAATCGCAAGCTTTATCTTTTTAAGCCAAATGCTTAGATACATTCTTTTTAGCAATTTAATTTTTTCGTTAAAGGTTTGATGAGGCTTTTTTGCTCCAACAGGAATGTACCAACAATTTAGTGTTGTTCTTTTTGCAAGTTCATAGCCATTTTTTTTTAGTAGCCGATGTTTAGATAAATAGACATGCTTATCCTCCAATAAAATTAGGTTTGGTTTATATTTTTGAATGTCAAATCCATAAAGAACCTCCAATTCCGCTCCTTCCACATCAATGGATAGCAAATCTATTTGTGCAATACTTAATTCCTCAAGTATGCTATTCAATGTTCGCGTGTGCACCTTTACTTCCTTATGATTTTTATAACTAAAATCATCTATGTTCTTTCCTAATGCAGCATGACCCGATACTTCGGTATTATCAATCAAAGGAATATATAATGGTAAATCTCCCTGAGTTTCACTTGACACACAAGCGCACTGGTATACAGTTGATTTGGGTCTATTGCTTTTTGCTTGCTCAGCAAGAACGGGATTGGGTTCAATTAAAACACCACTCCAACCCAAAACATTTTCGAGATGCCAGGATTGGGAATATGGACTAACGGGCTCATTTGCTCCCACCTCCACAAAAAAGCCCTTCACTTTATTATCAAAATACTCTCTAATTAATTTTTTTTCAGCTTCTTCCCTTATATCTAGCTCTGAACTTCCTTGGTTAAGCATAAATACTTTTTTTGTAAAAGTAAGGATTAAGAACATACTTATAGTGGGGGAAAAGAAAGATAGAAAGTAAAGCAAGCTTTATTCTATTGGCAGATTATTGCATCCTCAAAATGCTGCCCAGGCCGTAAAGAACTGGTTCACCCGCGAGTTGTTTTAGTTTAGACATTCCGGGCTAGTTTTCAATTTTTTTAAGATTCTTCTGAATGAACATGCAAATTAGAACCACTCAGGAAGTACTCAAAATTGAATAGTTTAATGTGAATGTAGGGCTAAGTCTCAAAAAACCGTATAAAAAACCCGTCAGAATAAATTACTTTTGTCGCTCGAGGGCTATTTAGAAGAAACACGGAATGAAAAGTATGCTTAAAGTAATGGTAATGGCGCTTTTGCCTGTCTTAGGGTTTTCTCAAACGATGAACACTACAGGCAACTGGGATAATGCAGCCAATTGGAATGCAAGCAATATCGGAGACGTGATTACAGAAAATGTAACGTTGAGCAATAGCGTTGATCCTACCATTCGTACTGGATTCAATTACACCATAGGAGATTTGACCACAGGCAATAATAATGATTTAATAATCCAAACAAGTGCCAGCCTTACATTAGGGGCATCCGGTAATCCAAAAAATCTAACCACTAATAATAACACTACACTAAGTGTAGCAGGTACGCTGATCATTTGGGGAAATTTGGTTGTTAATAATAATATAATTTGGAACGTTACCGGAACTGTCATCATTAAAGGAAATGTAACACTCGGTAATGGTGCTTCTATTACAGTAGGAGGAACCGGAACAGTTCAAATAGATGGCAATTTTGTTGGGGGCAACACCACCTCCTTGGTAGTTGATGGAAATGTCTCTATTGGAGGAAGCCTAACTGTGGGAAATGGATCCAGTGCCACGGGTACAGGAACTGTTACTGTTGCTGGCTCATGCGCTGACGGAACTTCCCCTACTTTCTGCGGATCTGGCCCTTTGCCAGTAAGCCTACTATTTTTTGTGGGTAAGCGCGTAGAAAATAATATACTAATTACATGGTCAACCGCTTCTGAATTAAACTTTGATTACTTTGATGTGGAGCGCTCTTCAAACGCGAAACTTTTTACCAGCATCGGGAAAATTACTGGTCATGGAACGTCTAATGTAAGAAATGACTATAGTCTAGCAGATGAAAAGCCTATAATCGGTAAAAATTACTATCGCCTCAAGTCAGTTGACTTTGATGGGTATACCGAATATTTTGATGTAGTATCCGTTGATTTTACGGCAGATAAATTGTTTTTCATTTCACCCAATCCTTCTGATGGTGCTGCGCTTGGATTTACCTTGAATTTTGTTCCTGATGGTAAT
>JANOLM010000030.1:0-10368 GCA_031419815.1 Bacteroidia bacterium | reverse complement strand
GCTTCGTGCCGAATTTTGAATTTATTGGTCCACCCAAGAAGATCAGAAGGATGCCAAGGCTTATGATTTCTTTTTTCTCATTGTATAATAGAAAAACAGAATCATCGATAGCATGACCGACCAATAAGCATGCCCGATGCCAAGGGTCATAATTTCATAGATGCCAATGATGAGGAATACTACAGCAAGAGAAAGCAAAATTGTGTCGATGAGTTTCATTTTTAGATTTTAAGCGGCAATTCTGAAAATAAAAAGGGCTGCCAGCCGCAAGCTACTGGCTGGAACTTGAGGGTTAGTTAGTGTCTGTCTATAGAGTCCATCAAAATATAAGTTGGCAGTAGGCAGATTTCAGTAGGCATTCAAAAACAGTCCAAAACTAAGGTAGATCATACTTATTTGTACCAATTCTACTGCTTACTGCAATCTGCATACTGCCTACTATGTATACCAAATGACATTTATGGACAGACTCTAGTTAAATTAGCTGGCAGCCTGAAGCCAATATCAGAAAGTTTCATATCAACGATAAGTGAATCAATTCTCTTTCACATCAAATTCTCCTTCGGGTTTGGAAATGGTATAATCGGAAAGATCCTGGGCGGCATCAAGGCCAGTGCCATAGAGTATTTCGGTTTGTTGTTTAATAGTTACAAACTTGTCGGTGAATATTCTTTTGGTGTCAGGCTTCCAGAATAATTCTTCCGTATTGAGTTGCTCGTTCTTGGCTATATTTTTTACTTCTACTTTACCGCGTCCTCGCCACTTTTCCTCAGTTTTGAAATAGAATGCGGTATTGGCTCGCAAGGTGGATGTCAGTATTCCTTTCTCATCATAAAACTCAAGGTAAATACCTTCAGGAAATTCGCGATCTCCATTCTGAAATTCAAATATTTTTTTTGCCTGTAATTTTACTTTTAAGGTTTGCTTCTCGGTGTAGAACATATCAACATTCTCCATTTCACGCAAAGGACCTGCATAGGCGACCGGCTTTGCAGTTTCCTGCTGGGAACACGACCAGCTTAATAAAAGAATGAAGAGAAAAAGAGAAAATGATTTCATAGATATAAATGAGAAAGCAAAAAAAAGCCAGCCAACAGGCCGGCCCTTCAACTCTTTTTGAAACTTGATTAAAGGTTCTTTAATCTTTTCCCCGTACTTTCAACACCACGGTTTCATCAATCCAACAATCAATTTTTTTGGCCTCACCTTCCTTCCAGCTTAACTCGAAAATCTCCGTTACCGAAGGGAATTGTGATTTGGCATTTGACATTTTTTGACTGTTTCCTGCCCGCTGATACATATCGTAGGCGGCAATATAAACCAGGCGATCTTGAGCCATACTTACTTTCTTAGCACAATCGGGTAAGCTAGATTGATACAGGTCACCGATCTTTTCAAATCCTTCTTTGCTGGAAGGATCAGCGGCAATAGACTGGCGGAAAAGAGCACGTGCCCCTATTTTATTTCCTTTTTTGGATTCAATACTGCCAAGATAAATAAGAACTTCAGCCTTGTCAGCTGGTTCTTTAGCCAAACCAAGCGCTTCCTTCAGGTAGAACTCAGCCTTATCATTGTTATCATTCGACAAGTAGCGAATACCTATGTTCTTCGCCAATCCGTAATCTTTTTCCACTTTATGAATGGCTTCACCAACTTCCAACCACAAAGGGTCGTCTGTGCACTTGCCATTTAGCATAAAGCCAAAAATCTTCTTAGCTAAAGCAATGTCAGAAGGGTTCTGCTTGAACTTAGGCTCCAGGTTCTTTTTCACAAAAGGGCAATCTACTTTTATCAAACCGGTTAAAATTCCATCCACCGTATCTTTATAACCTTTCAGTTTATCAACGTCAGGTTGCTTGTTTTTTTCCAATGCAATTTTGGTTTTAGAGTCAATTGCATTTATAATCTTATCATAACGTTGCAAAATTTGCTCATCTGATAGGTTCTTATGAAAAGTAACATTGGCCTTGACAATATTCATGTAATTGGTAAGCGAAATATCAGTAACGTTATTGCCGTTCATTTCATATACTTTATCATACAAGGCAAGAATCTCGGCCGACTTTTCTTTATTCTTATAACTATGCTTGAATAAGGCGTTTGTCTTCCGGTTCAATACAGTTGCTTCTTCTCCACATGTCTTAATGCGCATATCATAAATCCACATCAGCGAGTCGATAAGTACCTGCTTTTTGGCGGGATCTGTTTCTTTCTCGGCCAGCTTATCATAGATATCGGCACCTTCAATATAAAGTTTGGTATTCCAATTGGGTGCGTTGGTTAACATCCATTGCAGCGCAGCAGTAGCCCCTCGGTAATTACCCTGTTTCAAGGCATCGCCATAAATTGCTACCGATTCTTCTGCTTTTGCTTTGTCAGCAGGCCATTTTAATTCTTTGCACTGTGCCCATCCCATGTTTCCGGCCAACAGAATCAAAGTAAGCGCAAGAGCGCTTGTTATCATTTTCATTTTCATAATTTGTTTCATTTCTAATCGAACCTTCTTTTAATAAACCATTGATCGTTAAACGTCACCCCAAAATATAATTTAAAATAGTTTTCTTCAATTTTATTTAGTCCAAGATCACCGCGTTTTCCAATCTTAACACCAATATCCAAGCTTGAGATTCTACTCACTGGCAGTGATAAGCCAAAATTAATGCCAAAATCTTTCAAAGTGTTACCGTTCACTAAATAAGGATACTGATCCAGGCTTACACCCGTTCGGTATGTCATACGTTTCAGATAACTTCCTGGTGATGTTGATGCGGGGGTAAATTCACCTCCTACAGCAAATTTCCAGACGCCTTGCCCACCGGGGTTTATCCCTTTGAAATCTCTAAATTGAGTGTAATCCAAGTATTGAACATCTGCACCGATGGTTAGATTATCGGCCTTACTAATGGATATGCCTGCTCCTAAAGATTGTGGTAATGTTGTAGTTCCTGATAAATTGGCAAGGGCAAGTGAATCGATGCCTCTGGCAGCATTATTGCGCTCAATGCGCTCATAATAAGAGGTATTTATTTTGGAACTGAAATCGTAAACAAGGCCAACATTAATGCGGTAATTTTTTTTGAAGAGTGAATCCTTGTGGAAAGAAAAGCCTGCCGAAAAATTAAAGTCTTTATAATAGTAACGTTCATAGACAGTGGGTACAAAAAGAACACTTTGTTGGGTTTCAATAAGTCTATTGGAATACCTGTTGTTGATAGAGCCAAAAAGATAATTGACCGTCAATCCAAGAGAAAAGTCATCGTTTAAGGCAACACCATTGGACCAAAATACCTGGTTAATTCCACCGGTGCCTGTCTCTACTACCTCAACTTTATTTGAACTGCCGGCAATATTATCGGTATAATTTAGTTTATAATTTACATTGGTATAGGGCATGAGGCCTGTAGAGGTAGACCAACGGCCTCGTTTTACCGGAAAACCAAGTGCCAGGTAATTCAAATTGCCGCTGCCATTCTTTTCAACCGTCTGACCGTCTTTTAACGACCTTTTCTCAGCTACTAAACCTGATTCGAACACGGTAAGTGTATTGAAGACCAATAAAGCAGGGTTTTTATTGTTCAGGTAGTAATATTGGGGGTTGCTAAAACCAACACCGGCCATTCCTTGGTTATGGGCTAATGAATTTCCATAATTCTCTCCAATTCCAAAAATGGAAAATGGACTTCTCGTAGCCTGGCCTTGCGCAGTTAGCCCAAGCACCGCACTGCATAAAATGGAAAAGACAATTCTTTTAGAGATGGACATTGTGGCGTAGAATCCTGTTTAAACCGTGCAAGACGAGATCAGGGGCTGTAAATATCGGGTGTTTAAGATTGTTTTCAAAAAAGTGAGCATCTCCTCCGCATAAAATTACACCCAGGTCCGAGAATTTTTGAGTGTATTGCTCTATGATACCGCTTACTTCTGCCAGCACTCCATTGATTACTCCACTTTTCATGCAGCTTTCGGTGCTATTTCCCACCAGATCCGTTTTGTTTATTTCTTTTAGTAACGGTAATCGAGCCGTAAACTTGTGCATAGCATCAAACCGCATTTGAATTCCTGGTGAGATCGCCCCTCCATGATATTTGGCCTGTGCATCAAGAAACTCATAATTAATGCAGGTGCCCGCATCAATGACCAGGCAGTTTTGAAGAGGGAATATTTCTATTGCTCCGCAAACTGCGGCTATACGATCTACACCAAGGGTATCGGGTGTAGCATACAAAATGGTAACAGGCAATGGTAGATTTGAAGAGAGTACTAGTTTTTTTCCAGAGGAGTTAATCCAGTCTAAAAATTCTCCGGACGACTTACTGACGGAACTTACAATGCAGTGTTCAAATTTTTCTTTTTCAAGAAAGGCCTTTAATTGTTGGCTTGTCGCGAACAGAAATTTTTCATGTAGCTTAGTTCCGCTAAATGAGGCGACTTTTATTCGCGTATTACCAGTGTCGATGACCAGGTTCATAAAGCATTAAAGGTCGAAAGTATGAAAACACGAAACAAATATGAAGTCATTGGCCTGATGTCGGGCACTTCGCTTGACGGTCTTGACCTCGTGTATTGCAAAATAAGACGAGAGAAAAAGGCCTGGAACTTTGAGATACGATCCGCGGTCACAAGAAAGTATAACTCAGAATGGAAGGGTAAGTTATCTACCGCGCATACACTTGCCGCTACTGCATTATTCTCACTTGATCATGAATACGGAAAATATTTAGGTAAGGTAACGCTTGAATTCATGAAAGAGAATAAGATCCGGCAAGTTGATTTTATTGCTTCACATGGGCATACCATTTTCCATCAACCGAACAAGGGCTTTACGTATCAACTTGGCAGTGGTCAAACGTTACATGATGTTTCCGGGCTTCCTGTTGTTTTTGATTTCCGCAGCCTGGATGTAATTCGCGGAGGTGAGGGAGCGCCCCTTGTTCCTGTAGGTGATCATTATTTTTTTAGTCAGTATGATATTTGTCTTAACCTTGGCGGGATTGCGAACTTGTCAATGAAACGAAAGGGACAGCGAATAGCGTTTGATTTTTGTTTCGCTAACATGGGATTGAATTATTTATCATCAAAAGCAGGAAAAGAGTATGATAAAAATGGAACATTGGCTTCCTCAGGAATAATAGATAAACCCATGCTGAAGCAACTTGAAATAGTTTATAAGCCATTGCGCAGAAGCAGACCATCATTAGGACGTGAAGGTTTTGAAAAATCTATTCTGTCTATTTTGGACAATGAAGCTATTCCTTTGCAAAACCGAATGCGGACGTTTTGTGAATCAATTGCAATTGAAACAGCCAAAGCAGTCCCGCCAAAAAAGAATAAAATAAAATTATTGGCAACTGGTGGAGGCGCGCTTAATGTATTCTTAATACAGCTATTAAAAGAGAAATTAAAGGACTCGGCAGAGGTTATAATTCCTGAAAAGCAAATCATTGAGTTCAAAGAAGCATTAGTCTTTGCTTTGCTCGGTGTGCTTCGTGTGCGAGGTGAAATAAATTGTTTAAGGAGCGTGACTGGGGCGAGAATGAATAGTAGTGGCGGAATTTTGGTGGGATTTTAAAAAAGTAGGCAATAGGCACTGGGCAGTAGGCAATGTTGCACTTGAATATTTTTGATCCGAGATTTTAAATAAATTAATACTCAAATTAGTAATGAAAGACCTCCTTCAAAAATTTGAAACCAAACGTCCTGAAATAGTATTTGAATGGAAAGACACTGAAACCGAAGCTGAAGGTTGGGTGGTTATTAATTCGCTGAGAGGAGGCGCAGCAGGGGGAGGAACACGCATGCGGGCCGGACTTGACAAGCGCGAAGTAGAATCACTGGCGAAGACAATGGAAATTAAGTTCACAGTATCGGGGCCACCCATAGGCGGTGCAAAATCAGGAATAAACTTTGATCCCAATGATCCGCGCAAAGCAGGTGTTTTGCATCGCTGGTATTCTGCCGTAATGCCGCTGTTGAAATATTATTATGGCACCGGTGGCGATTTGAATGTGGATGAAATTCATGAAGTGATTCCGCACACGGAAGATGTGGGTATATGGCATCCGCAGGAAGGTGTTTTTTCCGGACATTACAAACCCACAGAGCCGCAGAAAGTAAACCGGATAGGCCAACTGCGGCAAGGAGTAGTGAAAATGATTGAAGATGAATCATATACACCTTCGCTTTTAAAAAAATATACAGTGGCCGATATGTGCACTGGCTATGGAGTCGCTCAGGCAGTTCGTCATTACTATGAACTATGGGGCGGGCAGATGAAAGGTAAACGAGCTGTAGTGCAGGGTTGGGGAAATGTTGGTGCTGCCGCTGGTTTTTATTTGTCTCAGATGGGGGTGAAGATTGTAGGAATCCTCACTCGCGAAGGTGGGCTGATCCATCAAAAAGGATTTTCTCATGAGGAGATTTGTGAGTTAGTTGTAAACAGACAAGGCAATCGGCTGATCACCGATGATCTCCTTTCCTTCGAAACAGTAAACCAAAAAATTTGGGATCTGGAATTTGAGATTTTTATACCGGCTGCAGCCTCCAGGCTGGTAACAAAAGATCAGGTAGACCGGATGATCACTTCTAAGGTAGAAGTCTTTTCGTGCGGGGCAAATGTTCCGTTTGCCGATCCGGAGATTTTCTTTGGGCGTACTGGCGTGTATGCCGATGAAAAATTTTCTGTGATTCCCGACTTTATCGCCAACTGCGGAATGGCACGTGTGTTTGCTTACTTTATGGAAGCCGAAGTTCCTATGGATGACAAATCGATCTTCGATGACATTTCTAAAACAATCCGCAAGGGTTTAGAAAAAACAAAGAAAGCCAATCCATCCAAAACTAAAATTGCACAAACATCTTTTGAGATAGCATTGCGCCAGCTTGTTTGATTTTAAAATGGAGGAGGCACTGCCAGATAGGGTTGAATAATAAGATAGACGATTGCACCGGCAAAATAGCCCATCATGGCGAGTAGCGATATACGCTTCAGGTACCAGATAAAATCTATTTTCTCTATCCCCATAGCGGCAACACCGGCTGCTGAACCTATGATGAGGATACTACCGCCTGTACCAGCGCAGTAGGCAAGGTATTCCCAAACCATATGGTCTTGATAATAAACGTCCATATTGTACATGCCCATGCTGGCGGCCACAAGAGGCACGTTATCTACCACAGCTGACAGTAGACCAATAAGGGTTATAATTATACGCTGGTCGCCTACGGTTTGATCTAACCAAACTGCAGCATGGTGTAGTGCCTGCATAGATTCTAAAGCACCAACAGCCATTAAAATTCCCAAGAAGAATAAAACACTTGGCACATCTATGCGTGCAAGGGCACCAGCTGCGGTATAATTTTTCTTTACGGCTTCATCCAATTCAGGATTGATAAGTTCTGAGACTACCCAAATGATACCAAGACCCAACAGCATGCCCATGTAAGGCGGCATATGTGTTAATGTCTTGAAGACAGGTACGAAAACGAGTGCCCCAACTCCCAGCACAAGCATTAGCATACCAGAATTTACTTCATGCTTATGGTTTTTGGTTTGATGCTCGTGCGTTTCACCCAAAGTTCCTTTCAAGGTGAAGTTTAGGTAAATCAGAGGAACTAACATACAAGCAACACTTGGTAGAAATAAAGTAATCATGATGTTGCCCGTGGAGATTTGTCCACCTATCCAGAGCATGGTAGTTGTAACATCTCCAATGGGAGTCCAGGCGCCACCCGCATTTGCAGCGATTACAATCATGCCTGCAAAGAATAACCGCATATCTTTATTGGGGATAAGCTTGCGCACTAAAGAAAGCATGACAATGGTTGTTGTCAGGTTATCGAGTACAGAAGATAAAAAGAATGTGACCCAACAGATGATCCACAATAAAGTTTTAGGGTTTTTAGTTTTGATTCTGTCGGTGATGAAGCGAAATCCGTGATGGGCATCAACCAACTCAACAATGGTCATGGCGCCCATTAAAAAGAATAGTATTTGGGCAATGCCACTTAAGTGTTCGGATAATGAGAATGTGACAAACTCTCGATACAGATCGGCAGAAGTAAGGCTAGTAAATTTTTCGCCCAACTCAATCTTCAAGATATCCAGAAATGTTGTATAAGATTCGCTTTCAGTAACAGATGTAGAAGGCTCGGCCATAACAAAGAGTGTCCAGCAAATAACACCAGTAAGGATAGCAGAAGCTGTCTTGTTGATTTTAAGCGGGTGCTCAAGGGCAATGGCGAGGTATCCGAGAACGAACACAATAATAACAAGGGCTTCCATAGGCAAGGTTTAGGGTCGTAAGTAAATATAGGTAAAAATGGTTTTACGAAAACCGTTGTGGAAAATTATAATGTTTCGATAACGCGCTGTCTACCGATCATGTATTTTTTTTTGGTAGGTCTAACCTGCTTCCTAAAGTTAGTATAATATCATCCTAATCAAGCCATGCCTCTATGTTAGTCCAAATAATCCTTCGTTAAGAAGATTTAGTGCCTTCTCTTTTTGTGAGGTTTTTACTAAGATGGAAATATTGTTGTAGCTGCCGCCATATGAAACCATTCGAATGGACACCGTGGCTAAGGAATGGAAAACCTCTGTTAATACACCTTCTTTTTCGGCCAGCATGTTGCCGACAATACAAATGATGGATTGGTTTTTATCTACTTCTATGGTGCCAAAACTTTTTAGCTCGCCTACAATTTCGTTGAGATGTTTGTCATCATCAATAGTAACTGAAACCGCTACTTCAGAAGTAGAGATCATGTCGATGGATGTTTTGTATTTTTCAAACACTTCAAATACGCGCCTTAGAAATCCATGCGCCAGCAACATACGTGAAGATTTAATGTTAATGGCTATGATTCCATCTTTTGCCGCAATGGCTTTGAACTGTCCTCTGCTTCCTTTATCACTAATAATTGTGCCGGCTGCTTTTTCATCCATCGTATTTTTTAGCCTTACGGGAACACCCATTTTCTGAGCAGGCACTATCGTGGAGGGGTGCAAGATCTTAGCTCCAAAATAGGCGAGCTCAGAGGCTTCATCAAAGGTGAGCTCAGCGATCGGCACAGTTTTCTTTACAATACGAGGATCATTGTTGTGCATGCCATCAATGTCTGTCCAGATTTGGATTTCTTCAGCTTTGATGGCCGCTCCAATTAGTGAAGCGGTATAGTCGCTGCCTCCGCGTTTAAGATTATCGATTTCGTTTTTATGGTTGCGGCAAATGTAACCTTGTGTTATCAGTATATCTACATTGCCCAGGGTTTCAATCAACGGCCTGACGCGCTCACTTATTTTTTCAAGTTCCGGTTCGTCATTTTCATCAATAGACATAAAGTGAAGAGCTGGCAACATGCGGGCAGCGATTTTTCTTTCTTGCAGATGATGGTAGAATAATTCAGTAGAAATCAATTCTCCCTGAGCCAATAACTCACGGTAACCTCTATCATCAAATTTTCCGGCAGCTAATAATCTGAACAAGCTGAAATAGCGACTCACAATTTCCTGGCCAATGGCTGCGTATGCAGGTGTGGAAAAAAGTTCATGTGTAAAGTTCAAATAGTGTTTTTCAAGGTCTGTTATTTCCTGCAGAGCAGCCGTCTGTTGCTGGGCTATCAAATGTTCTCCCATCCGCACCAATGCATTGGTGGTGCCGCTTAGGGCAGAAAGCACAACAAACTTTTTTCCAGGCATGGCCAATACCAGGTCAGCAATCTTTTTCATGCGCTCAGGCTTGCCTACGGAGGTGCCACCAAATTTTACAACCAGCATAAATCTTTTTTTAAGGATCGTAAAGATAAAGATGGCTCACTAACAATAGCCCGATCTTAATAACTTTTTTGAGACAGATACAAACGGTTGTTTGGTAAGTTAGAGAGTAACAAACTAGTTTTTGACGGTTGCAAAACAAGACCTGTAATCGTTCAGGCGACTAACTGCAGCTGAGTTTATTTTCCTGGAGCAATCTTTACAAACTCCGAAATTTTTACTGATGTACTTTCCATTGCTAAAGGCAATATCTTCTATGGATACCCGTAAAAGTTCACGTTAGGGAATCATAATAAATCTTGAGACAGTAAAGATAATTTCTGAAATCTCAAGATGATAGAAATCAGTTGATATTGATTTTCCACCTGACATCTGAGGATTAGGAGTTTATTTCAAGTAAATGTCTTTTCTGTGGCCTACTCTTCTGATATCAATAATCCGAATAGTGTCATCAATAGAGTAAATTACTCTGTAATCCCCCATTCTAATTCTCCAGAGATTTTCGCTTTGACTTTTTAATTTTTTGCATCCGTCTGGACGTGGGTTTGTTGCTAAGCCTTTTATTTTTGAAAAGATTAGTTGAACTTCTTTTTTTG
>JANOLM010000029.1:0-18131 GCA_031419815.1 Bacteroidia bacterium | reverse complement strand
TGCGCATCGGCAAGGAGAAGGCAATACTGTATCATTGGTTCCTGTTGATCAGTGGTATTGCTGCTTCGTTGGTCTACATGACACTCACGTATCAATCGCCTCTTCAATTTTTATTTTGCTTCACCATCCTGCTCTTTCTGCGCAACGGGCTTGCTGTTTCGCAAAAGCCATCAGCAGAGCTTGATCCATATCTAAAGCAAATGGCATTGTCAACTTTATTGTTTGTGGTTTTATTTGGGGTAGGGTTGATGGCCTCTTAAAATTAAGGGCATTTCTAAAAACTCCTTTTGACATTCTCCTTTTGGAGAATAGCTTTAGCTGTAATCTTTAATTCACCTCTTAAAAAACTCCATAATCAAATGCTTGCTTAGCAGCACGTCCAATGAAGTGTTGATTTTAAAAATAGAATGGTAGATAGGTTCGTTCTTCGGATCTGATTTAGCTTGCTTGCGAAAAACTTTTCGTGTAAAGAAATACAAAAATGGGAATAGGCCTAACATCCAAATGGAGGTGGAGCTGTATTTGGATGGATGAATAGTCTTTAGGTGAAGGTGATTAATAGCGGCCAATGTTCGAAGTCTTAACACTCCACTGATAAAAAGTTTGCTAAAATATCCGCCCTCTTTTTCATTCCAGGAAACAAGCGCATTCAATTCATTAGGGGCGGGAGTTGAATAATGCTCACTTTCCATCATAAACTGTGCGAATCGGCTCCGAAGTGATGAACTGTTGGGTGTGGTGAGAATAAAAATTCCGCTTGACTTTAGTATCCTAGATGTCTCTACAAATAAATGATGTTGATTGGGTAAATGCTCAATGGTTTCCGAGCAGATAACTAAATCCGCTATCCCATCGGCCAAGGGAAACGGCTTTTGTAAATCAATAAACTGACAGGTTGCAGTTCCAAACGTATTTTGGCCAGGGAAAAGATCATAGAGATGAACTTCAGATCCGGCTTCTTCAAAAAGATGAGCAATGTATCCGCTCCCGGCCGATAAGTCAATTACTACTTTTTGTTGAAGATTGGTTTTCTTTTTTGAAGTATAGTCTTGAAAGAAATGTAAAGCACTGTCGCGCGTGTGCTCAATATTTGGAAGAGGCGCACCCATTATTTTTTATTTAAAAATAATATTGCCTTTTCAAGATCTTCCGGTGTGTCAATGCCAATAGTTTCATGAGTTGTTTCTTCTACTTTGATGGAATATCCATTTTCGAGCCAACGAAGTTGTTCCAGCGACTCGGACTTTTCTAATGAAGAGATGCCAAGCCTGGTTATCTGTTCTAAAATATCGGCACGATAAGCATACATGCCAATGTGTTTGTAGAAGGTATGTTTACTCAGCCATTCATTGTGAGCAACATTGCGAATGTGTGGTATGGGCGACCGACTAAAATAAAGAGCTTTCCCATTCTTATCTACTACCAGTTTTACAATGTTTGGACTAAATAGTTGCTCGCTATCCTCTATCTTCTTTGAAAGTGTGGCCAGTTCAGTTTTTCCGTCCAGCGATGATGCCAGCAAATCAATTTGTTCGGGTTCAATAAAGGGCTCATCTCCCTGAATATTAATCACGTAATCAAATTTTTCGCTCTGTTTTCCCAATACTTCAAAGCACCTGTCGGTGCCACTGGCATGTGATTCTGAAGTCATGCACACATCACCGCCAAAAGATTGCACGTGATCAAAAATTTTGGGATGGTCGGTGGCCACTGTCACTTTTGCAATCGATCTGGATTTTTTAACCTGCCTGTAAACACGTTCTATCATGGTTACTCCGGCAATATCAATTAAAGGTTTTGCAGGAAAGCGTGTGGAAGCATATCGTGCCGGGATTACTCCTAATATTCTCATGCGGTTGCACGCTTTACTTTTAAGGTAACCCCTTCGCTTTCAATCACAACAATAGGCTCACCTTTCTCAACATAATCTCCACGCGTGAAAGCATCGAATAGTTGATCTCCAATCATCACTTTACCGCTCGGTCTGAGCACGGTATAGGCTGTACCCGTTTTTCCATTCATCGATTCTGAATATGTATTTACGGAAAAACCTTTGGAACTTTCTTGAGTTTCAGTTAACGCCATTCGCTGAAATGCTTTGCTCTGCATAATCCTGGATCCGCCAAAAAACAGAACGACCATGCCTCCGGTAAGTCCACCAAAAGCAACTATCGTAGCGACCACAATATCACCCAATGGAACAAACTCAAAGTTGAAAAAATCATTGTTCAGCATAATTAGGATAAGCGAGACAACCGTAAGCGTAATACCAAGAACACCAGCCACTCCAAATCCTGGAAGGATAAATATTTCAGCAATGATTAAGATGACGCCAATAAATAGGGCAATGATTTCCCAATATTCAGCAAGGCCATTTAAGTAATATGGGATGAGGTATAAAACCAGTGCGGTAACGGCAGCAAACAAAGCAAAACCAATTCCCGGTGTTTGCAGTTCAAAATAAATACCACCAATGATCACCAGAATAAGAAGCCCGCTAATAAATGGATTCAATGCAAAGGCGATTATTTTCTCAATAGTCCCTAGTTTGAAAGTGCTGATCTCATAATCTTTCACATTATTTCTTTTCAGGATTTCTTCAATTGATTCAACCTGTGCTTCGCAGTAGCCGAATTTTAGAGCTTCGGAAGTTGTAAATGTAATGACGCGGCCTTCTTGTTTTATACTGTCTATCACAATACGTTCATCCACCATGCCCTCTGCAATGCGGGGGTTGCGTCCATTCTTTTCAGCCGTAGAGCGCATGATGCCACGCATATACGCCTGGTATTTATCAGGTGCTTCCTGGCCCCCATTACCTTCCACCACGGTGGCTGCTCCAATAGTGGCACCTGGTGACATGTAAATGCTATCGCACGCGATGGAAATGAGAGCACCAGCGGAAGCGGCATCTGAGTTGATATACACCCAAATAGGTTTTTTGAAATCCATAATCACATCCACAATTTCCTTGGCATCCGTCATCACTCCACCATAGGTGTCCATCTCTACGATTACGTAATCTGCTTTTTTTTTGTCGGCATGGTCAATCGCCAACTTAACATACCGTAGCATCCTGGGATCGATTTCTTCTTTGATCTCCATCACCATCACCTTACTTTTCTGAGCGAGGGCCGTAGAACAGATCAGGCAAAATAGTATCACAAGCTTTCTCATCGTTTTAATCCTGGTTAACTTGCATAAAGTTACAATTAAACCGTTGGCAGGAAAACCAGAGTTTATTTTTCAAGGCACGGTTTTTAGGGTAAAGACAAGGTAGAATCCAATGTTGTTAGTTAAGTCCTTTTTAAATACCTCACCTAAATCCTTTCCGGAAGAGAGGAGTAGGAGGAGCTTAAACAAACGACATTGAGGTAGAATTGGTAGCTTTAGACATTGTTTCATCTTATGATAAAAATTATTCTTTTAACCCTTATTTCCTGGAGTAACCCTGAAATCCATACGGATTCTTTGCGGCTGGAGACTATAAATGGTAAGCAATTCATTATTCATCAGGTCAGCGAAAAAGAGACTCTATATGCCATTTCCAGGCATTATGGCGTTTCTATAATGAACATTTTGGAATTTAATAAGACTGCCGATGGTGGCCTTGAAGTGGGCCAGATTCTAAAGGTGCCCTATGTTGCTAAAAGTAAAGTTAGAAGCGCCAACGGGGTGATTCACAAAGTGGGATCGAAGGAAACCATGTTCTCCATTTCACGGCTATATGATGTTTCTATTGATGATATAAAAGCTCAAAACAATTTGAAAGATAATTCCCTTTCACTGGGACAAGAGCTTAGCATTCAAAAAAGAATTCAATCAAATTTGGAGTCAGTTAAGCCAATTGAAATGCAATCCGTTAAGGGGACGCACATAGTGGCCGCGAAGGAAACACTCTTTAGTATTTCAAAACAGTATGGAATCACCGTGCAACAGCTAAAAGATTGGAATGGTATTATCGGAAACGAATTAAAAATTGACCAATTGCTTTTGATAACCCAACCAATGTACAAAACAGAACAAGTGGAAGTAACTCGGTCTGTTCCAATTATAAAGGAGGAGCCCAGAGTAAACAGTGTTGAAAGGAAGGAAACAACCATAAAGATTTCTGAAGGTGTTGCTGGTTCAGATGAAGTTAAGGAGAAAGGTGTTGCCGAATTAATTGAAGGAACAGATGGCAACCGTAAATATCTTGCCTTGTATAATGCTGCTAAGACAGGCACCATAATGAAAGTAAGAAATCAAACCAACAACCGTGAAGTATTTGTGCGCGTGATGGGAGTTCTGCCGGTTGGATCAGAAAACAAAACAGTAATCAAAATTTCAAAGTCGGCCTTTGACAGGCTTGGGGCTACTGAGGGCAAGCTTGATGTGGAGGTGACTTTTTATAAGTAGGCAGCCTTTCTTGAATCCATGAAACAAAATTCAATTCTGGATTTAAAGTCATTTTTGGATTCCAAAGTAATACAATTCAATCAGCCAGGTTTTATTGTTAATGATCCCATCTCTATTCCTCATCGCTTTAAAAAAAAGCAGGACATTGAGATAGCCGGGTTTTTTGCAGCTATCCTGGCTTGGGGGCAAAGGATCACTATCATCAATAAGAGCATGGAGTTGTTAACAATGATGGATAATTCTCCACACGATTTTCTCCTATATCACAAACTGGAGGAGCTAAAGCCTTTTGAAAAATTCAAACACCGAACATTTAATGGAACAGATGCCTTGTATTTTATTGAGTTCCTCTCGCAGTTTTATAAAAAGCATGAATCTCTTGAGGAAGCATTTATGGTTCACCCGTCAAGTGCAACAGTAGAACAAAGTCTGATTGACTTTCAACGATTATTTTTTAGTCTTCCTGATTTTCCAAGCCGCACAAAAAAGCATGTGTCAACGCCTGAACGGAAATCGGCATGCAAACGAATTAATATGTTTCTTAGATGGATGGTGCGGAGAGATAATCAAGGAGTTGACTTTGGCATCTGGACTAAAATTTCTCCATCACAATTGATCTGTCCGGTCGATTTGCATGTTGAGCGAGTTGCCCGCAAATTGAAACTCATCAGGATAAAACAAATGAATTGGGAAACTGCCCTTGAGCTAACGAACAATTTAAGAAACCTTGATCCCCTGGATCCTGTAAAGTACGACTTTGCCCTTTTTGGATTGGGCATTGAGGAGAAATTCTGAATGAAAGTGTATGACTTTTTTTAGTAAACCCTTTTGAGAGAGAATATTCAATACTTACAAATTATTTCCAATTCCCTGGGTCAACCCTCCAGGACTTTACATAAATGAGCTGATTTTCGTCCAGGTATTTTTTTTCTACTGCTTCCTTAAGCATGTGATTGAAATCACTTAGGCACACTAGTGGAATTTTTGCTTCTTCAAATTGTTTTTCGGCCACATCAAACCCATAAGTAAAGATGGCAACCATTCCCAGCACATTAAACCCGGCCTCTTTCAACGCTTGGGCAGCTTTTAGCGAACTACCCCCGGTTGAAATCAAATCTTCTATCAGAACTACTTTTTTACCTTTTTCAATTCTTCCTTCAATTAAGTTTCCCATCCCATGATCTTTTGGCTTAGGCCTCACATAAATATAGGGCAGGTCTAATACTTCCGCTACCAAAGCACCATGTGGCACACCGGCAGTAGCTACTCCTGCAATATATTCAGCTTGACTGAAATTTGATTTAATGGCCTGTGCCAGGCTTTCCTTGATGAATGTGCGGATTTTTGGATAGGAGAGGGCCAATCGGTTGTCACAGTAAATAGGCGACTTCCAGCCTGAACTCCATGTGAATGGGTTTTTATAACTAAGCTTGATAGCTTCAATATCCAGTAATAGGGAAGCGACCTTTCCCGCTGTTTCTTCTTGAATTTTTACAATGCTCATAGGACAAATTTATCAGGAATCGGGGTCTCTCAAATCTATTTCACGCAAGAAAATCCTAAAAATCCACTCAAAATCAATCAGCCTATCAAACAATTCGTTTTAATAAGCTGTCAATGTTGATTGATTGGAAATAATTTATGTTTTTGCAACAGGTTGACAGACTATGAATCTATTTATAAATGATATCCCCGTATTAATTCTCCAATCTGGGCAACAACCTGCAGAAGGTCATGTCAATCATTCGATTGATGCAAAGAAGGAAGTTATTACCAAGGCAAAACTTATTCATCATGTGTGGGTGAAACGGGCCAGCACCCAGCATCTGGACGTAATTCTGGATCACATCAATTCAAAAGTCCCTACTAATCTCCTTTCTTTAGCAATTACGGTGGATGATTATGAGGCTGTTAAGCTTTATCTGAAGGGCAAATTCAAGGTTGTAAAAGCTGCCGGAGGGGTAATTCGCAAAAAGGATAAGTTGTTGATGATTTACAGGATGAAAAAGTGGGATCTGCCAAAAGGTAAAAGAGAAATTGGTGAGAAGTATAAGCAAACTGCTATGCGCGAGGTGGAAGAGGAGTGCAATGTGCAAGTAAAAGTTGGAAAGAAACTTTGTACAACATGGCACACCTACACCATGAACAAAAAAAGTATGTTAAAAAAGACACGCTGGTATATTATGGATATACTGGATGACTCCAGAAGCAAGCCCAGTCTGGAGGAGGATATTGAAGAGCTTCGTTGGATGACCCAAAAAGAAGTGTATCATGCCCTCGAAAATTCTTATAAATCGATCCGGTTTGTGTTTGAAGAATATTACAAAGTCATGGAGAGGGTTAAGTAGTGCCTCTTGAACGTTAGTTAAAGAAAATAAAGCTTAAAGTTTATAGGGTAGCAGTTTGGATACATCTCCACCGTAGCGGTGAACTTCCCTGATGATAGAAGAGCTTAATGAAGCAAATTGAGGTGATGTAATTAAGAAGACCGATTCCAATTGATCATTTAAAAACCGGTTTACCTGCCCAATGCTATTTTCATATTCAAAGTCTGTTGTATTGCGAAGACCGCGCAACAAAAATCTTGCTCCATTTTTTCGGGCAAACTCTGCTGTTAGCTCAGCATAGGTTTGCACGCTGATATTGGGATAGTTTTTAAATGTTTCACCGATTAGGCTCACCATTTTTTCTATCCCGATATATCGGTTACTCTTCTCGCTATTGTACCCTATTGCAATAATGATTTCATCAAACAGTCCTAGCCCGCGTAATACAATATCTTCATGTCCTTTGGTGAAAGGATCAAAAGATCCTGGAAAGATGGCGACACGTTTCATAATGATGAAAAATAGTGAGTGATTGTATTTGCTAAAAATTGCTAATCAGTTCAGCTAATCAAGCAAGTTCATTGAAAGCAAGTCGAAGAAATGGTGATCTTGCATTTCATCAAACATATACCCGAATTTTAAGTGATCTGGGCGGTCTCCAAATGTTACATTTCTAATATATTTGTAAAACTCCTGATAATGAGGTGAGTTTTTACCAATATAGCCCCACAGCACAACCTGGCTTTTGTTTTGATCCATGTTTAAAGCTTTCATTACCAACATGATATATTTCACATAATCAGCAAACTGCTTGATGATAAACTGATTGTAATAAATCAATTTCTGACCTTGCACGGAGAGGATGTGTAGTTTAAAGCGATCCACATAGATGTAAAGCGGCTCGGCCTTTTGCGATTTTGCAAAACTCAAAACGCCCTCAATCAGACTTGCCGATTGGTGAAGAAAACTTAACGAACTATTCGAATAAATGGTGCTAAGCCATTGATGCAGGTCTTTTTGTATAGCAAAAATGCTGACCGCATCAGATTTTGTATTGGTGCAATAAAGTGTAAGTTCCGTTTCCGGATTGGTATGGGCATTGAACCTTAGATACTCATCGGCTGCTGCTGCTACGAAAAGCGAAGCAGGCACTTGGATTACCTTATTATTTTTAATAGAAACCTTTACTTTCTTCCAGAATCCTGCTGTGAGTAGTTCGTGAGAGTCGAAAAGTGTTTTAAAAAGTTCAAGAAGCTCGCTGTGGGAATTGATGTCACTGAGGACATAGTCTTCAAAAAAAATAAGGCGGCTATCACTGGTGTCAATGACAGCCACCTGAAAATCCCGAATGCCCAGTTGTATCAGTAGAACGTATTGTTGAAGTTTTTCTTCATCAAACTTTTCGTCCTTGATCTTTTTGATCAACTTATAACTGAGCGTTGCAGTTTGCAATGGCTTTTTTTATTCCCAGTTTCCGGCTGTAGATACATCAATCTTTGACCCAAAGCGCAAAGGTTTCCTGTTTTTTTGATCATTTGACTCCTTGCGAATAGGATTGACAGGAGTTGGATCTATCACCTCAATCACCTGAACTTTCACTCCCGACTTATCCACCTTGCCGGCATAAATCTCAAATTTTGTTCCATCATCTTTCTCACCAAGTTTTTTAAGGTCAACATTGGGATTAAACTGATAATTCCATAAGCTGATGAGGTTTTGATTTTTTGTAAGGGCATCCCCCACATTGATGGGGGCCAACGAGCTAATTGTTCCTTTTCCAAGGAAAGGCAGCTCATTTACTTTTTCACCCACCTTAATGGCATATGCTTTTTGGTTGGTAATTACCTGATCTCCAACTTTAACTTTGTAGCCCATGAAAATCCCATTGTCAGATGCATTTACGGCATAATTCTTTTTAAAGATTCTCTCCCGGGCAGAAATAAAGCCCAACGTATCAATGTGGATAATCACATCCTCACCACCGTATGCCTTTTGTTTGATTTCTTCTCTACGCTCGATAATAGGCACCCTGCCTGTTTCGATGAAAGCGGCCAAAGAATCCCAATTTGCTGTATATCTTCCATTTACATCCTGAAATACTATTTCAGCCTCCCGGATTAATTTGAGCCTTTCAATTACAGATGCTTCTTTCGTGGCTATGGAATTGCGGTCATCGATTGTTTTTTGAACTCCGCTGTATAAAAAGTAAAATAAGTAGAGGCTGACAGCCAGGAGTACGAAGGTTAAAATCTTGGTCAGGTTCATTTTTACAGGTTTAAGCTTGCAATTATAGATATTTTAAGTCTTTTAACACAACCAATTATAATTTAAAATAGCCTCTTAGATTAAGGATTTCAAGTGGCTTCCCTGCTAATTGAAACAGCCCGTGCAAGGTATCGTGTTTCATGGTTTTGATTTCCGCTTCAGACACAAACCTGACTTCTTGAATGATTTGGCTTTTACTATCCATTTCTGGGTCAATCCCCATTGTTTCTACTCCTGCCAGAATGGATACTTCAAAAAAAAGCTCAATGGCATGCAAGGGATGATTAATAAATTCACAAGCAAAAAGAAATTGGCCAACGGCTATAGTTAAGCCAGTTTCCTCCTTGAATTCTCTGGCAACGCAGCTTTCAGCCTTTTCACCAAAGGAAATACCTCCGCCTGGTGGTGCCCAAAAATCGGCTTTAGTTAAACCAGAATGGTTAATTAGAAGTATTTTTTCATCCTTCATGCAAATTCCAGATGCCCTTACGCGAAGCCGGTTTCCATATAGGTCGCTTATGGTATTCATTGCTTATTGATTAGGTTCTTTTAGGGCATTTATAAAACTGCCGATATTCAAAATACTTCAATTAGATTTTCCCATTGGATATGTATAAAATTAAAACTGGGGTCAGAATAAACTAAAAATGTAGGTTTTCCGTTTTTACTATAATCCTCAATTTAAAATAAAATCACAGTTATGAAGCGTTTTTTTATGTTAGTAGCGGCCGTAACACTTACGGTAACATTATTTGGTCAGGTAGTTGAAAAGGTTTCCGGTCCGGTTATAGCCTGGGAGAAATCTACTCACGATTTTGGCGACATGGCGCAAGGAGATAAGGTAGAGCACACCTTTAAATTTTCAAATGCAGGAAATGAACCCCTTGTGATTACTAATGTAGAAGTCACGTGTGGCTGCACCTTGCCTAAAAGTTGGTCACGCGATCCTATTATGCCAGGTGGAAGAGGAGAAATTGTGGTGGCTTTTAACAGCGCAGGAAAACTTGGAAAACAAAATAAGGTAGTAACGGTTGTTTCGAATGCCGCGAATTCGGATAGTAAACAGATTATTTTTATTGCTAACGTTCTTGAGAAGAAGCTTCCTAATCAACAATAGGAAATCCAATATTTTTTTTTGCGAAAAGGTCTGATATAAATCAGGCCTTTTTTTATTTCCTCTTAGCGATTGATAGAAAAAGCAATACCCAACCTGCAATAAAAAATACTCCGCCAATTGGAGTGACAAAAGCCACCATCTTGCCAGTTTTAAAGGCAAGGGCATACAAACTACCACTAAAGAGGATGACACCCGCTAACATGCAAGCGGATGAGAACCTTAATGCTTTGCTATCATTTTTATCCATCAGCAAGCCGATGATCAATAAAGCAAAAGCATGGTAGAATTGATAACGCACTGCCAGTTCATATGTTTCTAAACTGTTGTTAGTGATTAAAGTGGACTTAAAAGCATGGGCGCCAAATGCCCCAAGTGCAACACCCAGTGCCCCCAAGAGTGCCCCAGCTATCAAAGTTTGCTTTTGGGTTAACATGCTTTTAGTTTAATTAATCTATTAACGTTGTTTATATAATTGGAATTATAATTAATCTCTGTCTCCAAATATAGCTGTTCCAATGCGCACCATAGTGCTGCCTTCTTCAATGGCTATTTTGTAATCTGAGCTCATTCCCATGGAAAGTTCTTTGATTTCCGCTGCTGGTTTTATCTTTTCTTTCACTTTTCCAAACAGATTTTTTAAATAGTTGAATTCGTTCCTAACCTGATTTGTATCTGTGGTCAAAGAGGCCATGCCCATTAGGCCTTGAATGGTTATGAAATCAAGAGTGGAAAGTACTCCACTGTCAAGCAGGGTCATCAGCTCCTCTTCACTGAACCCAAATTTGGTTTCTTCTTTTGCAATGTGCACTTGCAGCAGACAGTTTATTTTTCGATTGATTTTTTTGGCCTGTTTATTTATTTCTTCCAATAGCTTCTGGCTGTCCACCGAATGGATAAGGGATACAAAAGACACTATATGTTTCACCTTATTGGTTTGTAAATGGCCAATCAAATGCCACTCAATATCTTTAGGAAGAGATCCCCATTTGGCCATCATCTCCTGTACCTTATTCTCGCCAAAAATGCGTTGTCCCGCATGGTAGGCCTCCAACACTTGTTCTGTGGGGTGTGTTTTGCTTACCGCAATCAACTTACAGTTTTTTGATTCAATCTCTTGTTTAAATATAGATATGTTGTTTTTAATGCTCATTTTATATCTTAGTCGAACAAGTTAGCAGGATTCAGTACTTATTGGATTGATTATTTTGATTGATTCGAATATTTGGAATTTCTTTGCTACCCGATGTCCTTTGCCCCGTTAACCACAAAAGTGAAATTAATTTAACTCAAAATTATGGCGATAATCGGAACCTTACTCAAAAAAGGAATAAAACTACGTGAGAATCTTGAGCAGGAGTATTCTTCTCCAATTGAATTGCAAAAAAGGGAATTAAAGGAGCTGATGATTTCAGCCAGCCAAACAGAATTTGGTAAGTATTATAACTTCAATGAAATACTGAATCATTTCCGCAAAGGAGACAAAGGCTTTTATGAGTTGTTTAAAACCTCTATTCCACTTCATGATTACAACAAGATTTATAAAGACTGGTGGCAATTGGCATTGAAAGGAGCAAAAAATATTTGCTGGCCGGGCCGGGTCAAATATTTTGCCCTTAGCTCTGGCACGTCCGAGGCTTCTTCCAAATATATTCCTGTCACTAAGGAAATGACAAAGGCTATCCAGCGAACCAGTATTCGTCAAATTATTTCCTTGTCAAAATATGATCTCCCGTCAGAGCTTTTTGAAGCGGGTATTTTAATGATTGGTGGAAGCACTCACTTAAACAAACGTGGCAGTTACTTTGAAGGCGACTTAACGGGCATACAAGCCGCCAGTCTTCCATTCTGGTTTCAACACTTTTATAAACCAGGAAAGAAGATAGCTAAAACCCGCAACTGGGACGCAAAGCTTAATGAGATTGTAAAGAAAGCAAAGGACTGGAATATTGGAATAATTGTGGGCGTGCCCGCCTGGATACAAATCCTGTTAGAAAAAATAATTGCTTATCATAAGATTGAAAACGTTCACGAGATATGGCCCAACCTACGCGTGTATGTTCATGGCGGGGTTTCTTTTGATCCTTACCGCAAGGGTTTTGAAAAGTTATTGGGCCGGCCTATTTATTTTATTGAAACCTACCTGGCTTCCGAAGGTTTTTTGGCCTATCAGGCCGTTCCCAAACGCAAGTCTATGCGCCTGGTTTTGAACAACGGCATCTTTTATGAGTTCGTGCCTTTTGATGATAAGAATTTTTTGCCCGATGGAGAGGTTAAACCCGATGCTGAATCTTATTTAATTGATCAGGTGGAGGAAGGAAAGGAATATGCAATATTGCTTTCTACATGTGCCGGAGCCTGGCGTTACTTAATTGGTGATGTAATCAAATTTGTATCGGTTGAAGAATCGGAAATAATTATTACCGGGCGCACGAAACATTTTCTAAGTCTGTGTGGTGAACACCTTTCGGTGGATAATATGAACAAGGCCATTGAGTTGGTGGCCGATGAGATGAATGTTGCGGTTAAAGAATTTACAGTTGCAGGAATTCCATATCAAAGTTTGTTTGCCCATCATTGGTTTGTGGGCACCGATGATAAAGTGGATAAAAAACTTTTTAAAGAGCGTCTGGACTTTCATCTGAAAGCATTGAATGACGATTATGCTGTAGAGAGAAGTGCTGCGTTAAAAGAAGTGATGGTTGACGTTTTTCCTGTTAAGGTTTTTTACGATTGGATGGAGTCCAAGGGCAAAGTAGGAGGTCAAAATAAATTTCCTCGGGTGATGAAGAGCGCCATGCTGGATGAATGGTCAACTTTCCTTGCCAATCAAAGCTGATGGAAATTGTTCTAAACGGTGTCAAGTTTGGCGTTGTGCTGGCCTTCCTCATTGGGCCCGTATTTTTTACAATCATTCAGGTTAGCGTTGAAAAAGGTTTCTGGCGTGGGGTGATGGTAGCACTTGGTATTTCGCTGAGTGATACGATTTATGTGACCATATGTTATTTTGGGCTCATACAATTAATCAATGATGCACAATTCCGAATGGGAATGGCTTATGTGGGCGGATCTATCTTAATTTTATTCGGGCTATATCATTTACTTGTTAAAAGCCGGAAGAAAAATAATGAAGAGTATAAACAGGATGAAAAAAAACCTTTCTATCGCTATTTTTTTAAAGGGTTTATAATTAATGGGCTTAGCCCTAGCGTGCTAATTTTTTGGGTAGGCACTATCAGTCTCGCTTCAATTGATTTTGGATATTCAAAAGGGTCACAATTTTTTGTTTTCTTTTGTTCCCTTCTCAGTACGGTTTTGCTCACCGATATTCTGAAAGCTTACCTCGCGGGTAAATTGCGAACTTTGGTAACGGCTCGTTTTTTAAAGATTATGAATATAATACTGGGCATTGCACTGGCCATTCTGGGAATCCGACTTATTTTTCTGGCGAAAACAATTACTTTTTAGCCTGTTAATCGTTATCCGTTATTAACCATTAACGAACCCATCAGTCCTGCAACACATTGCTCATGAAACTGGATTTGAGTAAGAGCCAAATAAGAAACAGGAAGATTGCCCACTTTACATAAATGAAATAATAATCGGATGTGGCTTTGAAGCGTGTCTCTTTGATTTCTGCTTTCTCGTATTGATCTATTTTTTTAAACACCTGGATAAGGGCTTGATTATCGGTTGCCCGAAAAAATTCTCCCGAACCTATCTCTGCTATTTTTCGCATGGTGGATTCATCAACTGTGTTTTCTACCATGTGTGGCCTTCCAAAGTAATCTTTTCCAAAAGGTACTAGGCCTTCTTTGCCTACTACAATAGCATATGTTTTAATGTTGAATGCGGCAGAAAGTTCGGCAGCGGTTATGGGATCGATGTTGCCGGCCGTATTGTCTCCATCGCTCAATAAAATGCATACTTTAGATTTTGATTCTGACTCCCGCATGCGGTTAGTGACAACAGCCATGGCGCTTCCAATCGCGGTGCCCCGGCTCTCAATCATGTCAAAACTGATATCATTCAAATAAGAGTTTAGTAGCTCGTAATCAGTTGTAAGAGGTGCTAAGGAAAAAGCATCTCCAGAGAAAACGACAATACCAATCCTGTCTTTCACTCTTCCTTTTATGAAATCCCGGGCAACGTCTTTTGCTGCCTCCAATCGGTTGGGTGTAAAATCTTCTATTTGCATGGATTGTGAGATGTCAATGGCGATCATGATATCGATGCCTTCCGTCCATTGTTCAACTTTGTCATTTGTTTTTTGCGGGCGGGCAAGGGCAGTCAGGATAAGTATGATCACCATGCTCAAGACAATTTCAGGCACGAATCGAAATAGCGTGAGGGGAGTTGTTCTGAGATCACTTTTAACAAGGGCAACTGGCAATTTTTGATTAAAAAAGTATCGGAAAAGCCATCGGGCTATGAATAGGAAGGGCACAAAAAAAAGGCACAGCAGAAAAACCGGATTGTCCCATGTAAAGCCTTTCAATATTGCGGGTGAAAACCAATTCAATGAATACCAGGGATCTATTGCACTATCCTCCATGGCTTACCTCCTTTAGTTTAAGTTGAAATTGCTGCTCACAATAGTTGCGAAGGCCATCAAAGGATTCTTGAGATGGTGAACTTATTCCGCCATAGATCACCCGATCAATTGTACGAAGGGCTTCGCCTAGTTGCTCATCTTTTTCGTGATTCAATATTTCTTTTGAAGTAAGTTTTGAGTATGGTGTTTGTAAAAGGCCTTCCATGTAATACTTCCAGTGGACTAGCGCAGTTTCCGCTTTGATCGTTGAAAAATTAGATCGTAATCCAGAAACCGTATCATTAAACTTAGTAATGAAGTTTTGATGGTTGCGATTCAGTTTTCTAAGCATGAAATATTTTCTTATACGTTTTCCGAAGATAAAAAAACCTGCTATGGATGATATAAGGAGTATTCCTGAAATGATAATTGCGACTGGATAGTTAAACAGCCATTTAACATTTAGGTAATTTGTATTCGTTTTTAAAGGAAGGTCTTTAGCGGCTACTGTATCTGGCACGTGACGAACTAATTGTTTTAAGATAACCTCATCAGTTTCAGAGAAAATGGAAGTGCAGTCACTTTTGTGAACTACAAAAACGGGCAATTTTAATTTCTGTACACTATCAATTTCAAACGTAGATAGCAAATACACCACGCTGTCATAGCTCAGTCCATTGGTGGTCTTGGTCGCAAAAAATTTCTTCTTTTGAAATTCGAATGGAGTAAAAGAAAATGTAGAATCAGGAAAAATGAGAGTAAGATTTTTAGAATAACTTGCCGTAAGCGTATACGAAATTTCCTCTCCTATTTTTACACTATCGGCTAGAAAGCTTCCGCGCACCTTTGCTTCCTGGGCGTAGGCAAAGGAGTGGAAAAACATTAGCAACAGCGCGGGATAAATCCGGTTACACACTTTTCAACGATTTATTTCTCATTTTAAACAATTTGAGAAGTTTGGGAACATAGTCCTCACCGGTATCAACACTTAAAAAATTTATCTGGTGTTTCTTACTGAAGTCAGCGAGTTGCGTCATACGGCTTCCGTGATGCTCTCGTATACGATCGCGCAAATCTCCGAATGAAGTATTTACCCAAATTGTTTTTTTACTTTCTTTGTCAAGTACAGGTATGATGCCAAGTTTGGGCAAATTTGTTTCGCGCTTGTCACTTACTTGAATCATCACCAAATCATGTCTTCGGGCAAGTGATTTCAGATTGTGATGAAAGCCATCATCTATAAAATCGGAGATTAAGACAATTACGCTTCTCCTTTTAATTGAGTTGAGCGCAAAGACAATGGCTTTGTTAAGATTTGTTTTTAGCGATTTTGGTTCAAGTTTAACAAGGCTATGAATGAGTTCATAGGCTTGCCCTAACCCCTTTTTTGGCTTGATGAATTTTTCGCGGATGTCTGAAAAGCAGATCAAACCCACCTGGCTTGATTCTTTGGCGCCAGAAAGTGCTAGCACCCCGCATATCTCACGGCTGATGTCTACTTTGGTTTTACCCAGACTGCCAATGGTTTGAGATGCGCTAACATCCAGAATGAAAAATATGGTTTGTTCTTTCTCCTCTTTAAATGTCTTTACAAACGTTCCATGCCCTTTCGCAGAAACATTCCAGTCTATTGTGCGTACATCATCGCCATATTGATACGGCCTCACTTCATCAAACTCCAGCCCCGATCCTTTAAAAATGGAATGAAAGTCTCCCTGCATTTGGCTGTTGATCGCCTTACGGATCTGTATTTCGTACTTGCGAAGTTTTTTTAGCAGTTCTTTCAAAGCTGGCACTTTTTTAGTGGCACAAAAATAGGGTAAATACTGCGCACTACGTAGCTTACCGCAACAAAACTAAGTTGCAAAACACGTATCACAAGATTACTAGAAGGATATTTTATTTGCCTTAGAAATGAACGCAGTAGTATGATTATTTTCCCTGCCCAGACTGGATGTAGAAAGGATAAAATTTTATAAAAGGTAGAATCAAAATGAAAATTAAGATTGTTGTGTTTGCTTTCCTGTTAGTTTATGGGTTAAGTGCGTGCAAAACAGATATTAAACCTCCTGGCGTTATGGAACAAGGGAAGTTGGCTGAATTGCTGGTTGACATGTATGCAGGCGAGGCCAGGATATCGGGTATACCGATAATGAGCGATTCGGCTTATAAATTGTTTAGTCCCTTTGAAGAAAAATTGCTGCAAAAAAAAGGTATTTCTGATTCGGTTATGAAAATAACCTTTCGCTATTACGTAGATCATCCTGTTGAACTTGAGCAGGTTTACGATGTTGTTATCGATACTCTTAGTTTGCGCGAAAAGAAAGCCGAGCTAAAGATCAAGTGAAATCTGTTTATAAAATCGTT
This sequence comes from Bacteroidia bacterium, assembly GCA_031419815.1. Lineage (GTDB taxonomy): Bacteria > Bacteroidota > Bacteroidia > Cytophagales > Cyclobacteriaceae > ELB16-189. The sequence continues at coordinate 1,126 of JANOLM010000029.1, read as the reverse complement.
TTGCTAAGATTCTAAATTCCAAGTTTAAAATTTTCTATCGTCAAATTTTGAGCCTCGAATTTAGAATCATTGGCACATTTTCAAAGTGATAATTGATAAATTGCCTCATGGTTTTCCCTGCTGATTGTGAACAAAAATTAGGTTTCGATCAGGTGCGTCTTCGCTTGAAGAATTATTGCATCAGTTCACTGGGGCAAAAGCGTGTTGATGACATCCAATTCACTTCAGAATACGCTGCAATTAAAAACCTTCTTCAGCAAAACCTTGAATTCAAACAAATTCTGGAAAAAGGGGATGCAATTCCTACCTCAAATTATTTCGACCCCGAAGAAATTCTGCCCACGATAGCCATAGAAGATTCTTTTATTGAAGAAGATTCTTTCGTAAAAATCATTCAATCGCTACAGGTCACTTTTGAATTCAAGCAATTCCTGATCAAGTCTAAAGAATACTATCCTGCTTTATTCTTGTTAAGTGAACCCGCTGCTCTTCCAAAACAAATGTGGTCAACATTGCAATCCAGGTTTGACGACTACGGAAAAATAAAAGACAATGCAAGCCCAGAGCTCAGCCGTATCAGAAAAAAATTAAAAGAAGAACAGGTAAGGGCACGGAAGCTTGTAGATCAGATTTTCCGGATGGCTTCTGACCAAGGCTTTGTACCCGAAGGGATGGCACCCACCATCCGTGAGGGACGGGCGGTAATCCCAATCTTGGCGGAGCACAAGCGGAAGATCAAAGGATTTATGGCAGACGAATCATCAACCGGCCAAACAATTTTTCTGGAACCGGCTGAGGTGTTGGAAGCCAACAATGAAATCCGCGACCTGCAGCTTTCCGAGCGGAGAGAGGTCATAAAAATCCTTAAAGAGTTGACAGCCCTTCTGCGGATAAATTTGACTGAGTTTAAAAACGCATATATTTTTCTCAGCCACATGGACTTTAATCGGGCAAAAGCAAAATTCTCGATTGACATTGATGCAGAGTTACCTCAACTAAAAGAAAAGCCGGATCTAAATTGGATGCATGCCCGGCACCCTCTTTTACTGCTAAGTTTAAAAGGTAAAAGATCCGTGGTGCCACTTACAATTGATTTGACTGAAACGGAAAGAATGCTTTTAATATC